>JBHIBM010000140.1:0-5782 GCA_046759085.1 Candidatus Zixiibacteriota bacterium | reverse complement strand
GACAAGAAACCCCAACTCCCCAGGGGGTTGATCGAATTCACCGAAATCGGGGATTCCTTTTACAGAGAGGCCGGTTTCACCCTGAAGAGACCCTCCCGCCTGCGCGTATATGCCATCGGGGAGTATTCCAAGTCGGACCGGGTGATGGTCGACTACGGCTGGATCAAGAATGCCCGCACCCGAGAGACGGTATGGGAGATGGATCGCTGGAATACCGACTATGCCGGTGGAGCGACAAAAAATCGGGTCTTCGACGATGAGATCGAACTCCCCGCCGGGAACTATCTGGTTTATTATGCCACCGACGATTCTCACTCCGAAGAGAGATTCAACGCCACCCCTCCCTACGATCCTTACGCCTGGGGATTGGTCCTGACCGGCGCCAAAGAGGGCTTCAACAAAACGGATTTCAAAGCATTCACCCCGAAGGAGATCGGCACTGCTCTCATCAAAATCACCAGAGTCGGGGATGATGAATATCGAAGCCAGGGGTTCACCTTAAAAAGGGAGATGTCGCTTCACCTATACAGTCTGGGCGAATACTGCTGCGGTGGCAGGGAGATGGCCGATTACGGTTGGATTGAAGACTACAAGACCGGCAGGAAGGTTTGGGAGATGACTCCGGACAATTCCCGTCACGCCGGGGGAGCCGCCAAAAACCGGGTTTTCGATGGGGTGGTTGACTTCCCAAAGGGGGACTATGTGGTTTACTACCTCACCGATGATTGTCACTCTTACGAGGACTGGAATGATGCGCCCCCCTTCAATCCCAAAAGCTGGGGGATCACCATAGCCAGCCTCGATGAGAAGTTCAACAAGAAAAACTTCAAGCTGTTCGAAAAGGAGGAGAAGGAGGGACCCCACCTGGTGCAGATGATTCGACTGGGGGATGATGTAAAGAGGAAAGAACGTTTCAAGCTGAACAAGGTTACCAAGGTTCACATCTACGCCATTGGGGAGGGGGACCGAGATGAAATGTATGACTACGGTTGGATCGAGAATGCCAAAACCAAAAAGGTGGTATGGGAGATGACCTATCGCAAGACCGATCCCGCCGGTGGCGCCCGCAAAAACCGGATGTTCGACGACACCATCATGCTGGATAAGGGGGAGTATATGGTTTACTTCGTCACCGATGGCTCCCACTCCTTTAACGACTGGAACGCCGCCAGACCAAGAGACCCTGAGCACTGGGGAATTACCGTCCGCAAGGCTAAGTAATCGCTGCTACTGACACCCTACATGTGGCGAAAGAGGTAGCGGAAAGCTTCAGCTTTCCATCCTTCCGCCAGCAGACTGCCCGGTGTGACATCCGACCGCACCTACCACCTTCAAACCCCGCTGTTGTGAAAAAACTATCACTGCCCGAGAACTTCGAGAGAATCTACCGACGAATTTCCTGCGGTTCACCAGGGCAGAAGAAATGGGAACACAACTGAAGTTTGGATAGACCCCGGATAAGCTTTGATAAGAAAGAGATCTACAAATTCTTGCGCGAGAGGGCGAAAAGTAAGGTCTGAGCTATGATTTTGAAATCGAGCCAGAGCGACTGTCTCTTGATGTAGTGGAGGTCGTAGTGGAGGTTCTTATGGATCGGGACCTTCCTTGAGGCCCGCAGCTGCCACAGGCCGGTCAAGCCCGGCTTAACCTGGAGCCGCCGGCAGTGGAGGCTGTTGTACGTCTGAACGATGAAGGGCATCTCCGGCCTGGGTCCGACGAAGGACATATCCCCGTTGAGGACGTTGAAGAGTTGGGGCAGTTCGTCAATACAGGTTCGGCGCAGAACCCTCCCCACCCGGGTCAATCGGGGATCGGAATCCTCGTCGGGGGTGGTGGCATACTTGGGACTGTTCACCCGCATGGTCCTGAACTTACAGATGGTAAAGGGCTTGCCCTTGCGATTCACCTGGCGTCGGTCGGTGCGGTTGAACCGCACACTGTTTCCATTGCGACGGTCCCGACCAATCCTTTGCTGTCTGAAAATCACCGGACCTCTGGAATCCAGCTTCACTAAGATCGCCACCAAAAGGAGAAGTGGGGATAGGAGCAGAAGCACCAGAGCGGAGAACAGAATGTCGAAAGCCCTTTTGACTCGCCAGTAGAGGGATAGAAGCAGCCGTCCCCTGCGGAAGACTACCATCCCCTCTTCGGTAACTACCGTGAGGATTTCCTCGCCGTTGTCTTCGTTGGCGAAGGCGCCGTTTATCACTCTGGGGATCGCCATAGTTCTCTCCTCGTGGAGTTAACCTCCTCGACTCCCGATGGTTCCCCGTGCAAAAGAGCAAGCCTAATACCGATGAGCAAGACGCTCCAGCGATAATGTCAATTTAGAGTAATGTCCGCTTGTAAAAGCTTAAGCCACCAGCAAAAACGCCAGAAGAAATCCTTGAAAGAATTTTAACCAGAATCTCACAAACAAACTCCAGTTGCAAGCCATTGCAGGATATTGCAGCTGTGGCTCACGACCAGTTGATGCGCTGGCCATGGGGTCCTCATTTGGGGAACTTGACCAGCGTTAAGAATTTGCTATATTAAGATAAAGACGGATGTCAACTTTGTCAAGGTTTTTATGAGAATTCTGGTCACTGGAGGGGCAGGTTTTCTAGGTTCCCACCTCTGTGAGTATCTGTTGCGCAAGGAGCACGATGTCGTCTGTCTGGACAATCTCATCACCGGCACCATCAAAAACATCGCCCACCTTGCCGACCAAGAGAACTTCAGCTTCATAAAACACGACGTCACCGAGTATATCTTTATCGACGGGGCCATCGACTACGTTCTGCACTTCGCCAGCCCCGCCAGTCCCATCGACTACATGCAGCTGCCCATCCAGACTCTCAAGGTCGGGGGGTTGGGAACTCACAAGGCCTTGGGGGTGGCAAAAGCCAAGAAAGCGAAGTTCCTGTTGGCCTCCACCTCCGAGGTTTACGGAGATCCCCTGGTCAATCCCCAGGTGGAAGAATACTGGGGAAATGTGAACCCCATCGGGCCAAGGTCCTGCTACGACGAGTCCAAGAGGTTTGCGGAGGCCCTTTCTATGGCTTACCGCCGACACCACGGAATTGACACCCGCATTGTCCGCATCTTCAACACCTACGGTCCCAGAATGCGCAAAGATGACGGTCGGGTCATTCCCGCCTTCATAAACCAGGCGCTGAGGGGTGAAGAGATAACCATTTTCGGCGATGGAAAACAAACCCGTTCTTTCTGCTATGTCTCCGACCTGATTGAGGGCATCTATCGGCTCATGGGGGCCCAGATCCACACCCCCATCAATTTGGGCAGTCCCTCCGAGAGGACCATAGCTGAGCTGGCGCAGAAGATCATCGAGCTGACTGGAAGCAACAGCAAAACGGTTTATGAGCCCCTGCCCCAGGACGACCCTAAAAAGAGAAGACCGGACATCTCCAAAGCCAGGGAGCTTCTGAACTGGGAACCAAGTGTGGAATTGGAGGAGGGGTTGGAGAAGACTATAGGATATTTTAAAGGGGGAAGGAAAAGCCAAATCAACCTTTAGGGCCCTTCCGGTCAATCCTCCATCTCACCGCCTTCCGTTAAGCCAGCCAAGTTCTCGCCGAGACTATCATTGTCAGCTCAATTCAAGCTCAGCACCATGGATCCAGCTTTCTTTCACGAGATGTTGAAGGAAGAGCTTCTGGTGGAGCTCCGCCTCAGGGGATACGACGTCGTTGCGGTCAGTAATTCTACTCAATATGCCGCCCCCAAGCTCATCGGAGGCTGCCTGCCGGACATAATGGCAAATAACTCCGAAGAGGAGCTGTGCCTGGGAGAGGCAAAGACCTCCGAGGATATCGACAGCGACATGTCAATGAATGAGTATGTCGCCTTCGCCAGAGAGGCTAAGGAACTGCACCTCATCATACCCAGCTCCGAGAGGGAGGCCCTGCAGGAGACTCTAAATGTGTTGAACCTCGGAGTCCAGGACACTTGCCAGATAGTGATCTGGGGCTCCTCCATTTTTCCGTTTGATTAAGATAGCCACTCGTTCTCCTCCAACCCACGAAATGAGAAGCCTCCCCACTTTTGCGAGGAGGCTTCTTGATTGCTGATAATAATCAGGATTTAAAGAGGTGGCCTTTCGACAAGAATATGAGTACCTGCGTGGGTGAGCATTTCTCCGGTGCGGAGGTCATAGAGGTGGAACATCAGCATGTATTCTCCCAAGGGGGCATTGCGTGGCACCCTGCGTGTGACCTCACGACGGATGATCTGGTGGGGATGGAGCATGAAGTTGATTTCCGGTAAATGGATTATCCCACCGTCTGGAAAGCGCAGCACCGGACGTAAGGCGCAGTGGTAACCGACACGGTCGTGATTGTAGATCGCAAGGGTGAAGTTGACCTCTCCACCGGGGTGAGTCCGGATCATCCTGGGCTGGACTTCCATCTCCACGTTGGCCTGAGCGATTGGAGTCATCCCCAGAGTGAGCAAAACTGCCAGAGCCACAAGGAGCAACAATCTACCTTTTTGGACAAGCATCTACTCTTTCACCTCCTTTCAGATTTCTTGAAGTTAAAGGATTTACGTTCCAGAGAGGGAACTTTCAATACTCTCTCTTTTGGTGAACGATTCGCTGAATGATTGGACTTCTTCACCCAGCGCCTCAGCGACCATCAATCCTTCTCAAGGTTCTCCTTTTGAGAAGATCCAGAAAGCAGATAAGCTGTTGCATATGCCCCCCTCGCAGCGATCATCGACACTGACCACGCGGTTCCCTTTGGACAAACAGGAGCAGCGTAGAAAATTGCAGTCTTAAAATACAAAACAGTGCTGGTTTTATCAGCAACTTTGTGAAACTTTTTTTGATCGCTCGAGTAGCTATACCCTGTCTCCTGTCCACCGTCACCCGCAATCTCCAAAATAGAAAGCCTCCCCAGTCCCGTGAGGAGGCCGTCCAAATCTGCCCTGAGAATCAGGGCTTAGAGAGAGGACCACCCTACAAAAATGTGGCAGTGGGTGGTGGCCAGCAGTCGTCCGGTGTCCCGGTCGTAAAGATTGAACCAGAGAACGTATTCTCCCATGGGGGCATTCACCGGCACTGTGCGGGTCACCTCACGCATGATAGTCTGGTCAGGTTGGAGCATGAAGTACTTGCCCGGATAGTGAATGACGTGGCCCGTTGGAGTCCACAGCTCTATAGCCAGGTGGCAATTATACGAAACACGGTCGTGGTTGATAATCGCGAGGGTGAAGTTTACCCCCCTGCCCGGGGAAGTGAAAATAGCATAGGGGTCGACTGTCATCTCCACCTGGGTCTTGGCTAGTGGAGCCGCCCCCAGGATGAACAGAACCACCAGAGCTGCGAAGACAAAAGGTCTACCCTTTGGCGTAACCATCTAACGCATCACCTCCTTCAGTTTTCGGTGAAAGAAGCCAAATGCAATCCGAGAAAGCTCAATGTGCTGCCCCCGTTCTCGGCAAAAAGCTCCCAAAAGGGTTGAACCTCCTCCTCCAGATTCGTGATGTCGTCACAAAAGATGCGGGAAGCAACAAAGCACCCAGCAATTAATATAAACGATGGAAACCAGGAAAGCGAGCAAAAAATCTGCGGATGGGGAATAGGTCCCTCGCCCCAGCCCAGATTTGACCACCGCATCTCCCGGGCTGGCCCTGCTAGGGCTGAACCTGGACTTCAGCTCAGCACTCTATTTGACTATCTCCGCCCTTCGTTCAGCGAGCATCCTCTGATAGTCGGTCCTTCTCGTCAGGAAGATGATAGCGCCGATTATGTTGATGGAGATACTCACGAAATACCACATCG
>JBHIBM010000139.1:0-5783 GCA_046759085.1 Candidatus Zixiibacteriota bacterium | reverse complement strand
GATAGTCGAAGGTCATGGCGATCTTACCGGGGTCTTTCACCTTGCCGCCGTTGGTGAATTCTTCGAACTCCAAAACCACATTGGGGCCGCCGAAATCCCTGACCACCGCCAGATCGATCTCCGCCCAGACCCGGTCCCCGACTTTGACCACCTGTTTTGAGGCTGTAGTCAAGATCTTTTCGATTATAGTTTTTCCAGCCATGTTATCTCGCACTGTTTTTGAGTGGAACCTTCTATTGATAACCGTCAAATGTGGGCATCTGACGGTACCGTGAATGTCTCTAGTCAAGCTTTGAAATGAAAGACCTTATCTCACCCAGCACTCTCTGTTTGACTGCAGGCAATCCTTCCACCAAGTCCTTCATTAGTTCCCAGTCGAGATCAAAGGCATAGGCATGTCTTGAAAAATGTCTGAAGCCCAAGTATTCTTCTAAGTCTTGACACGCACTCTCACTTAGCACGACCGGCTTTCGCCTTTCGGTTTCGGTCGCCATCTGTCTCAGTAACTCTCGATGCCACCCCTCACCACGGGGTAGCTCCTCATCGACTTTTCTGGCTATGCGAGTGAATATGTTTTCAAGTCCATTGTAAAATGAATGCAACAACATAGCCAAAGAACCCAATTCGACAATATCCGGTTCTTGAACCTTCACTCTCTTCAGTAGAGGTTCATAGTCCGCCGTGAGTTTTTCAATTCTCTTGATCTCAATTTCTATATCCTCGATGACATTTTCATGCGACATAGAGCTTTCTCCCTCGCTTTTGAATTCTTCCTTTCAGTTGCGTGGACGAATAATCCAGGGTGACCAGATCCACCTTCCATCTCACCAATGATGGTAGAGTCGCCACCGCTCTGAAATAGGTGCGTGGCGAAATACCGGATACCGCCAAGTCGATGTCCGAGGACTCATCAAACTCCTCCTCGGACAAAGAGCCAAAGAGGATGATCTCCTTACAACCTATTGATTTCAGATATTCAACAGCTTTGGCAAGCTTCTTTTCAATCTCTATCCCTGTTCGCATGAGTTAAGCCTCTGCCCTCCCTCTGAGATAGTTTTCACTGACCTGCTAAACTGTTAGCTTGATTTAATCGCTCTCGGCTGTTCATGGTGATCCTATCATTGTTCTATTGAATGGTCATAATCGCGAAAGCCTTCTTAATAAACTTTAAAATTCTCCTTCTGTCAATTTCTAAATAGGGGAGTCAAATTCAGAAGAGAAACAGCCCTTCATCTCACAGGAGATCTAAGACCACGACTACCGCTATTGACACCCAAAAGGGGCTGATTTATTATGGGTTAAGAAACTCAAAAGCTTAGGAGGTAAAATTGGCTACCGAGAAATGGCCGACTGCAATAACCGATATCGAACCCGGCAAAATCCGTTTGCGAGGTTACGACATCACCGAGTTGATGGAGAAACTGACCTTCGCCCAGACGATCTTTCTGACCCTGAGAGGGGAGTTGCCCAATGACGCCGAAGCCAAGATGATGGAGGCGATCCTAGTCTCCTCCGTTGACCACGGGGTGACACCACCTTCAGTCTTGGCGGCTCGAACCGTAGCTTCCGGCGGCAATCCCTGGAACGCCGCCGTCGCCGCCGGGGTTGTGGCCATCGGGGATGTCCACGGCGGCGCCATCGAGCAATGCGCCAGGATACTGCAGCAGTGGGCTTCGAAAGACGGGGAAGTGGGCAAGTTAGGTGCCGAGCTGGTCAAAGAGTTTCTGTCAAAGAAGGAAAGGCTACCCGGCTTCGGACACCGTCTGCACACCACCGACCCCCGGACGGTAAAGCTTTTCGAAATTGCCGATGAATTGAACTTCGCTGGCCGGCACATGCAGCTGGCCAGGGAGGCGGAAAAACAGTCCGAGGTTCAGAAGGGAACGAAGCTGCCAATCAACGTCGACGGCGCCATCGGAGCGGTCATCTCCGATATGGGCTTCGACTGGAGATTGGGAAAAGGGTTTTTCATACTCTCCCGGGTGGCAGGCTTGATCGCCCACATCTACGAGGAGACCACCAGGTTCAGGCCGATGCGCCGCTTGGGGGATACAAACTATGAATACGACGGCCCTGCCCCTCGCAAGATAGGCTAGCTGTTTTTCACGGGGATCTGGGCCTCTGCGCTTCTTCTATGCAGGGTTCTGTTGCAGAAGTCTGAACTTGGGTGTGACCTTGTAGCGGAAAGCTTTGGCTTTCCACGAGTCAGCAGCATCCCCTCTCAATTTCTCCAAAACATTCCGTCCGTAGTGGCGGGAATTCATCCCGCCAAAAATTAGGGGTAGGATTTCAACTCCCAGCCCAGCGAGACAGAGGGGCCGGAGTCTAACTCCCACCCCAGCAGATAAGTTCACTCAAGCCAGAGCTCACTTCCCTGGTTTTTCGTACTTGTCGGGATTGGCCTTGAATTTCTTGACACAATCCTGGCTGCAGAAGTGAGACTTGTGGCCTGCATGCTCGGAGGCAAGATCGGTTTGGTGATCGAAGAAGGTCATCCCGCAAACCGGGTCTTTGACCAACTTGCCAGCGTACTTCTCGGGGTTCTCTTTGAAGGTCTCCAGACACTTCTTGTTGCAGAAGGCATAGAGGTGTCCGTCGTGGACCGCCATCTGCTTAATCCCTTCCGGCTTGAGGGACATGCCGCAAACCGGATCCACGGCCTTCTCGATCACTTGAACATCACCTGCGTGCCCGCTCTGGCACTGGCCCCCGCCAGCAAATCCGCTCACGAGAGGGGCAGAAACAAGAAGGGCAAACGCCAAGAGCAGAAGTAAGGTTTTGTGTAACATGATGGTTACTCCTTCCTCATTTGATTGGTTTACAAAGTGAAGTTGATGCCTCCGTAAAAGACTCGACCTGATAAGAGCCCGTGGATCATCGCGGCGTCGAGAGATTCGCCCGAGCCGGATTCGGTTTGCGCGACGGGGTCGTCCGGCTGAACGAGGTCGAACAGGTTTTTCACTCCTGCGAAAACCTTTGCGGGACCAATACCCTTCTACGCCCGGAGATTCCAGATTGAGAATGCCGGTGATTCCCTCCGGGGACGGGAATCGTATGGGAGCTGAGAAGGGAAAAGACAACTGAGTGTGCGAATATCTGTTTCATTATGGAATCAAACCCTTCCTTTTGCTCTTTGTAACGCAAAAAGCCGTGGGAGGTTCCCAGCCGAGAGCAATCCGGACAAGTCCCAAGACCCAGGGCACGAGACTCCCCAGCTCCGCGTGACAGCGAGAGTTCCTGCGGCTGAAGTAGTTAGGGGTGGCAGTTCAATTCCTGATAGGAGTCGAACGACCACCCCGGTAAGAGAGCGATCAATACCAGTGGCGTTCATACGCTACAAGCAGGTCCTTGCACTACTTGAGCAGGTTCATCTTCTTCGTCAAGGTGTAGTCGCCAGCGCTGAGCTTGTAGAAGTAAACACCGCTGGAGATATCGAAGGCATCCCAGGTGATCGTGTACGCACCTGCTTCGTGAAATCCCTCAACCAGTCGCTCTACCAGACGACCAGCAATGTCATACACCCTTAAGCTGACATTGCCAGCTTCCGCCAGGCTGAAGCTGATGTTGGTCTCAACGTTGAAGGGATTGGGATAGTTCTGATAGAGCTCCGTCACTGTCGGGAGAGCAACCTCCGGACGATCGACCTCCACCAGCTCCCAGGTTGTGTTGTCTCCGGTCTTGAAGGGAGAGCATTGGATGATATCGACGTTCATGCAGCAGAAGACATCGTGGCCACCAGGCTCGAGAGTGCCACTGATGGAGGTGCTATACTGACCCGGCGCGGCTGCACTCGGAACTTGGAAGAAGTAATACTGGTGGGTAGTGCCGGGAGCGTAGGTCCTAGTCCGCGGAATGGCGACCAGGAGATTCCTCGGGTCGCAGTCGTAACCGCCATAACCGCTGAAGGTCAGAGTGCCGGAGACCGTAGCGCCGCTATTGTTGATCACGGTGTGCCTAAAGTAGAAGCTTTTGCCGCGGCAGAAGATCGGGGTGAGGGGCTCACAATCCATCATCAGCGAAGGGGGCCGCTGCAAGCAAGGACGAATGAGGTAATCACCGCCCCAGTTGGGGCCAGTATACCAAACGCCTTCCTCCTTACTCAGGTTGCGGTCTGGGAAGTCCTCGCCTTGGTCGAACAAGATGTACTGGACCGTCCCTTGTCGGTTACAGTAGCCAAAGTAGTAGGTGTCGGAGCTGTCCACCTCCAGACAGACGGTGAAACAGACATACTCAATGTCGGGCCAGTAGTGGTTCCGGCGAAGCTGGTACTCACTGCGGTGGATAGGAGGCTCTGCGGGATAACCGGGGTTCAAGGAATCGTCGGCCCAGATGAAGAACTCGACGTGGCCGGTGGACCACCACGGATCCTGTGAGAGCCACATCTCGACGTACACCACCGTGCCGGCCTCTTCAAAGGCGTACTTGGCGGCATCGGCATAGTCGGGATACTCTTGTCCCGGGAGCCAACTCACGCCGCTCCAGCAAGTACCGTCATCGTATGCCAAACAGGTGTCCACATGTCCGCTGACATACCTGATGTCCGCGATGTTGTCGTTATCCGGGTTCTCGTCTGGCGCCCAGTCGATGTGAGCATCGATCATGAAGGGGGTGCACTTATCTGGCCACCGAACGTGGAAGAATGGCGATAGGTACTTCCTCACCTCGTCGGGTGACATTATGGGGATATGCTGCCGGCTGATCTCGTGGCCGTCAACAGTAAAGACCAGCCGAGCGCAGTCGGCCGGCTCAGTGCCAGCATTGTGAACCTTTACCCAGAACTGCCAGTCTTCACAAAACTCCGGGCAGTCATCCCAGTCAAGCCTGGTCTCCATCCCGATGTTGGTGAGGCCGAGATCGAAAGCAAACTGGGCAACGACGGGGCTGGGACTGATCTTCTCAAGCGCTAGGAAAGCCGGGCTGCCGGGCTTGAGGTGTGGAGCATTCTCGCTGACGGCCAGAGCATTACCGACCAACAAGAGAACGAACACAAAACTCACGGGGAGCGCAATCTTCCTCATCTTCTTCTCCACAAAGCTTAGCTTGGATAAGCCGTGGTTACAGGTGAACAGTCCAATTCAAAGCAACAAACGTCTCCGTCTCACCTGGTAGGGCGGAAACGCCTTCAGGGTTTTCAGTTCCGACTATCACCCCCTTCCGGATTGGAGATTCGAAAGGGAGGAATGGCAAAAAGCGATAAAGAAGTCTCGGGCAATCTCACCTCCTAACGTCAGGGAGAAGCCCTAAAATGATTGCAGTTACAAAAGAGCGGTCTTAAACCCAGTTGCTACATCGTCCCAAGCTTACCATCTACAAAGAGGTTTACCCCGAACCACCAGGCAAACTTGCTCAGAATTTCGACAATTATACTCAACATTTATTTCGTTGTCAAGTAAAAAAGGCATGAATCTCCAACATTCTTGTTCAGAATAACGTAAGCACCTCTATTTTAACAGGTTAATAACAATTTAAAGTGAAGCCAACCCCTACTTGACTCCAGAAGATGCCTAACTCCTGAACACCCCCTGTATGATTACTTAGTGAAAGGAAACGATAAATCAGGGGAAATTAAATGTGAAATTCGACTACGTCCCCCTCACAAAGAACATAGTCCTTCTGGACTTTCTGTCCGTCGTAAACCTTCTTGCCCCAGATACGAGCATAGCTGAGCTTCTCGGCGAAATCCTTGTGGATTTCACGGGCCATATCCAAGACGTTCTCTCCCTTCTTTAAGATCACCGGGTCTTCGTAGTCCGGCTCCTTTCCGGGGGACTTGGTGTAACAGC
>JBHIBM010000138.1:0-5823 GCA_046759085.1 Candidatus Zixiibacteriota bacterium | reverse complement strand
CGGGAGAGAATCTGCTGGTATATCTCTCAGTTAAGTGAGCAGGTTGCCCGGCGGATGCGAAGAGGCCAATATCAAGGCAAGACCGTCAGTTTAATCCTGCGTTATTCCGACTTCGAGACTTTCTCTAAAGATCACACCATAAAAAAATTCATCGACAGCGGCTATCGTATTGCCCAGGTCGCCATCCGGACTCTGGACACCATCAAGCTCAAGCAGGCCATCCGACTGGTGGGAGTGAGCGTCTCCAATCTGATTCAGGGAACCTATCAGATACCACTCTTCGAGAGGGAGAGAAAAGAGAGAGTCGTAACCGAGACTATAGACAAAGTCAACGACAAATGGGGGGAGCTGACCCTTCATCCGGCGGTGTTGCTCCACCGCCATCCTCACAAAGGTGTGATTGCCCCCGCCTGGAGGCCATACGGGATTAAGCATATCACTTATCCCAACAACTAAGATGGTTAATGGTTAATGGTTAATAGTCCATAGTTCATGGTTCCCCAAGCCACCCCTATTAGTGGTGTCAGCAGTTGCCTCCTGACACCTAACGATCCGTGTCACCATCCGTTTAATCTGCTTAATCTGCTGTGAATTTTCCCTGTTGGTATTGGACGCCCTCGTCCGATACCTAAAAGCAAAGGGCGGTGATCAATTCACCGCCCTACGGTTTTCAGAATCTGCTTGATCCGCTTTATCTGGTGTGAATTTTACTTCACTAGCATCATCCTCCGACTCTCGCTGAAATCACCGGCCGTCAGCTTGTAGAAGTAGACACCGGAAGAGACCTCGGAGGCCTCCCAGGTGATCGACTTGTAGCCTGCCTCCTGCTTTTCGTGCACCAGAGTGGCAACTTTCTCGCCGAGAAGATTGTGAACCTCCAGCTTCACCTCACTGGTCTGGGGCAGCCCATACTCGATTACGGTGCTGGCGTTAAAGGGATTGGGGTAGCACTGCGATAATGATGCGAAGGCAGGGACAGGGATCTCAGACTCCGGGCCATCAACCGCCACGACCTCGCCGACTGTCTTGATCAGGTAGACATCAGCACCGCCTGCGCCAAAAGAGCTGGTCCCGCCCGCAATGATATACCCGCCGTCGGAGGTCTGCTGGACGGACCAACCCCAGTCAGAACCGCTCCCCCCGTAGGTGCGGGTCCAGAGGGTGTCGCCGGAAGAGTCGGTCTTCAGGAGCCAGACATTATAATTACCTGCGCCAAAAGAGCGGGTCTGACCTGCCACGATATACCCACCGTCGGAGGTCTGCTGGACGGAACGACCGTGATCATAATCTATCCCCCCGTAAGTGCGAGTCCAGAGGGTATCGCCGGAAGGGCCGCTTCTCACGAGGTAGACATCGTCATAACCTGCGCCAAAAGAGCGGGTCTCACCTGCCACGATATACCCGCCGTCGAAGGTCTGCTGGACGGAAACGCCGTAATCAGAATCGCTCCCCCCGTAGACGCGGGCCCAGAGGATGTCGCCGGAAGAGTTGGTCTTCACAAGGTAGACATCAAACTCACCTGCGCCAAAAGACCCGGTCAATCCTGCGATGATATACCCGCCGTCGGAGGTCTGCTGGACGGAATAACCGTGATCCTCACTGCTCCCGCCGTAGTTGCGGGTCCAGAGGGTGTCCCCGGAAGAGTCGGTCTTTACAAGGTAGACATCCCAATCACCTGCGCCAAAAGACTCCGTCATACCTCCAATGACATACCCGCCGTCGGAGGTCTGCTGGACGGAAAGACCCTGATCATGATCGCTCCCCCCGTAGGTGCGGGTCCAGAGAGTGTCGCCGGAGGAGTCGGTCTTTACCAGGTAGAAATCATTACCACCGGCGCCAAAGGAGCCGGTGTAACCCGCAATAATATATCCGCCATCGGAGGTTTGCTGGACGGACCGAGCCCAATCATGATCGCTCCCCCCGTAGGTGCGGGTCCAGAGCGTGTCACCGGAAGAATCGGTTTTCACCAGGTAGAAATCCTGAAGACCTGCGCCAAAAGAGTCGGTGTAGCCTGCGATGATATATCCGCCGTCGGAGGTCTGCTGGACGGAATAACCGCCATCAACACCGCTCCCCCCGTAGGTGCGGGTCCAGAGGGTGTCGCCCGGGTCGGCGGCAGCCATCGGTGTAAAAGATAAACCCAACAGAACTGCCAAAATGATCGCCGTTTTCATCTTTTCCTCTTTCTTAGCTTTTGGTTGTTACGATTACTATCCCCAGTTATCGGGGACAACAGACAAATGTTCCTTCTAGGCATTTGAAATATACCACATCTAACCTGCTTGTCAAGGAAATTGATCTAACGGAGGCCTTCACGCACGACCCGTCCAAGACCCAAAAAGCAAAGGGCGGTGATGAATTCACCGCCCTACCAGAACGTGTGGCGTCAGATGCCCACATCTAACGCAAGCTCTGTCGAATGTGGGCATTCGACAGCACACACAACCTACTTCACCAGCACCATCCTCCTCGTCTCATGTTGGTATCGGACGCCCTCGTCCGATACCTGAAAGAAAAGGTGGGAGATCAGCTCCCGCCCCACAGTTCCCGTCTGTGTGGCGTCGGGAATTGCTTCCCGACGCGGTGTCAGGAGGAAACTCCTGACACCACTCCGTAAGCGTGTGAATTGCGGTCTGACAAACTCAGTGTCCGAGAATTTCCATATTCGCGTACTTGACCATGATCTTCTTTTTCAGATAACCTTCGAAGAGGACGGTCACGGTCAGATTCTCGCCGGCGCCTTTTTTCTCGATGATTTTGCCAACCCCGAAGCTGTCGTGATAAACTCTGATTCCGATCTCGAGCAACTGTTCCGCGGCTGCATACTTCTTTAGCTCCTGTCGAGAGTAGACCTCGGCAAGCCTTTCCGGCTTCTCCTCCTGTACTAACTCCTGCGGAATCTCCTCCAAAAACTGCGACCTCAGACTGCCGACGTCATCAAAGCGTCGACGACGAAAAGCGTAGGAGAGAAACACCCGCTCCTTGGCACGGGTTAAGCCAACGTAGAAAAGTCGTCTCTCCTCCTCTAACTCTTCCCGAGACTCCATACACCGGGATAACGGGAAAAGCCCCTCCTCTAATCCGGTGATGAAAACCACCGGAAACTCTAAGCCCTTGGCGGAATGAAGAGTCATCAAGGTGACCTTGTCACTTTCGGAATCCCAGCGGTCGATGTCGGTCAAAAGTGAAACTTCCTCTAAGAAAGCCTCCAGAGTGGGACTCTCGGACCTCTCGGAAAACTCCTGCATTGCGGAGACGAGCTCCTTCACGTTGTCGATCCTGCTTTCAGCTTCTTCTCGGGGAAAAGCCTCCTCCAGGTGGTGAATGTAATCAGTCTTCTCTATCACCTCCGAGGCCAACTTCTCGGGCGAAAGCTCCCCAGCCTTTTTCTTGAAGGATTCCGTCAATTTCCCGAAGTCGGCCAGCTTCTTCTTGACGTTCTGGGAGAGTTCCGGACTCTCCTCTGACAGTATCAGAGCCTCGTAAAGCGAGATATTCTCAGCATCAGCCCACTTCTGCAGCTTGGAGATGGTCTGAGGCCCGATTCCCCTCTTGGGGACGTTGATTATCCTCAACAGGCTGACAGTATCGCTGGGATTGACAATCACTCGCAGATAGGCGAGAATGTCCTTGATCTCCATCCTCTCGTAGAATCTGACGCCGCCCACGATCTCGTAAGGAATTCCGGTGCGCCTTAAAACCTCCTCTAAGGAGCGCGACTGAGCGTTGGTGCGATAGAGTATCACAAAATCGGAGAGTTTCAAGAAATCGGTGCTGCGCAATCCGGAGATCTTCTCCACTACTGCAGTTGCCTCCCGGCTCTCATCTTCAGTCGGCAGAACGGTGAGCTTCTCGCCGACCTCACCTTGAGTCCAGAGCTTTTTTGGGCTGCGACCGACATTTTTCACCACCACCGCGGAGGCCGCCGTAAGGATGCTCTGGGTGGAGCGGTAGTTCTGCTCTAACCTGACAACCTTAGCCCCCGGGAAGTCTTTCTCGAAGTTGAGGATGTTAGAGATGTCGGCGCCCCTCCAGCCGTAGATAGACTGATCGTCGTCCCCGACCACACAGAGGTTTTTGTGTTCCGCCGCGAGGAGGTTGACCAACACATACTGGGCGTGATTGGTATCCTGATACTCGTCCACCAGGATGTGCAGAAATCTCTGGCGGTATTTGTCCAGGATCTCCGAAAACTTCCTGAAAAGCTCCACCGCCTTCATTATGAGGTCATCGAAGTCCAGAGCGTTGGAGGCCAGCAACTCTTCCTGATATCTCTCGTAAACTCTGGCGACGTTTCTCTCGATCAGATTGGAGGCCGAGCTTCTATACTCGTCCGGGTAGATCAGGCGGTCCTTGGCGCGTGAGATTTTGACGGCACAAATCCCGGGAGCGGGATTGGCATCCTGCATGCCCAATTCTTTATAACATCTCTTAATCAGAGAGAGACTGTCGTCCTGGTCGTAGATGCTGAAATTCTTTTTGTATCCCAACACTTCCCCGTCGAACCTCAAGATGCGGGCGCACAGGGAGTGAAAAGTGGAGACCCACAAGCCCTGGAACTGCCGACCCAGAAGCTTCTCCAGTCTCTGCTTCATCTCGCCGGCGGCTTTGTTAGTGAAGGTTACCGCTAAGATGTTGTACGGATCAACTCCCAGAGCTTCTACCAGGTGCGCAATTCGATAGGTCAAGACTCTAGTTTTCCCGGAGCCTGCGCCGGCAAAGATCAGAAGCGGTCCCTGAGGATGGGTGACGGCCTCGTATTGGGCGGGATTCAGCTGATTTTTCAGATTCTGCGCGAAGTCTAATCTACCCATGCAGAAGCTCTAATAAACTTCAAGGATGATTTTGTCAAGAGGATTCGAACGCAAGCAACACAGTGAGCTCAGAGGTGTCTACCCTGGTAATTGTAACGAGAGAGATTCTGTGTAAACTGTAATCAGAGGCTATGACTCACAGCAGATGAAGCAGATGAAACGGAGCAACATTTGCTTAATCTGTTCAATGTGTTTACCCGCCTCGGGCGGGCTGTGAAACTTACTTCACCAGGATCATCCTTCTAGTCTCGGTGAAATCACCCGCGGTCAATTTGTAGAAGTAAAGGCCGGATGAAACCTCAGAAGCATCCCACACAACTGACTTGTACCCTCTCTGCTGTTTGCTGTCTACTAATGTCGCCACCTTCTGGCCGAGGAGATTGCAAACCTCTAGCTTTACGTGAGCATTAACCGGCAATTGGTAGTTAATCCTCGTGGTAGCGTTGAAAGGATTGGGGTAATTCTGGAAAAGGGCATAATCGAGGGGAAGATTATCTTCTGTCCAGTCGCCTGGCACACCGACGATTTCGCCTGCCTTGGTGAAATAGAAGTAGGAAGAATCTGTTATGGCGCTGGGATATTGGCCAACGTATGCGACAAAAACGTAGTCTCCTTCAGGTGCAACCTCAGGAACATGGCGACTGATCTCGTTCAGGCCGAGGCTATCAGCCGGAATCCTAACGTTGTAAAGGTCTAAGGGACCATACCGCCCTATCTCCGGAGCGAAGAGATAAGTCCAGATATCGGCCCTGCCCGCTCGGCCGGAGAAACTGAAAACCCAACCATCGAACGACAGCTCTCCACCTTGACGAGGGATGACAATCGGCGTGTCATGAGGATACAGCTCTACAATTCCGGGAACATCTTGATCGAAGTAGAAAGCACCGATGTCAGAGCGTGTCCCGTCTGGGTCAAGCGAATCGGGGACACCAGCGTCAATGCAAGGCGAGCGCCACCTCAGATGGAAATCTTCTCTTTCGAGACCGGCAAAAACCGGATCGACATCTAT
>JBHIBM010000137.1:0-5877 GCA_046759085.1 Candidatus Zixiibacteriota bacterium | reverse complement strand
AGGGAAATATATTCTTCTCAACGTGCCCAGCCAAACCTCGGACCCAAGCCGCTAGCTTCCCGAAAAAACCCCGGCGAGGCGGGGCTTGAAGTCAGGATATTAGTTAAAATCACTTCACCAGCAGCATCTTCTTCACATCTGAGAAAACCTGGTTCCCGCCAGCATCCTGGGCGGTCAACTTGTAGAAATAGAATCCCGAGGCAAGTCCCGAGCCCTGCCGAAGGACCGATCTGTATCCAGCCTGCTGTTTTCCACGGAACAAGGTGGCCACTCTCCGTCTCAAAAGATCGTAAACCTGTAAATGAACGTAAGCGTCGCTGGGCAGCTGATTCCTAATCACCAGGTCGGCGGTTCGAATCCGCTCGGTGGCTTTCTTCATCACGGGTAAAAACCTCTTGCTTTATCGGAGACAATCCTTTAGTATTTTTGCACCGTGGGGGGGGAAATTCTGTCGATGATTTTTGCAGGGCGGAATCGGGAGGGGATTGAACCGGCAAATGGGCAGAGAGGGAAGAAATGATAAAGGAATTGTTTGCAGAAGTTGTCGGGACTGGCAGCGCGTTGCCCCCCAAAGTGGTGACCAATGTCGATCTGGAAAGGATTGTGGACACCTCCGACGAGTGGATCACTACCCGCACCGGAATCAGAGAACGTCATATCGCCGAGGAGGGCGAGGGCGCCTCAACATATGCCTCTCTGGCCGCTGAGAGAGCCTTGGAAGATGCCGGGGTAAGGCCCGAGGAGTTGGACTTCATTCTGGTGGCAACCGTCACCCCGGATACACCCTTTCCTTCCACCTCTTGCATCGTCCAGAAGAAGCTCGGAGCTCCTCGCGCCGCCTGCATGGATGTGGCCGCGGGCTGTTCCGGCTTCGTCTATGGCCTCGTCACCGCAGATAACCTCATCAAGACCGGCGCCTATAAGACCATATTGGTCGTGGGGGTGGAGCTGCTGTCGAAAATAACCGACTGGACTGACCGCGGCACCTGTGTTCTTCTCGCTGACGGCGCTGGAGCGGCAGTGCTTCGAGCCTCCGAGAAAAAGACCGGAATCCTGGGAACCCACCTGGGGAGCGACGGAAGCCTGGGGCACCTCCTGCATATGCCGGGCGGGGGTTCCTTGAATCCCGCCACCCACCAGACCATCGAGGCCAGATACCATTATCTGAAGATGTCCGGAAATGAGGTCTTCAAACACGCGGTCCAGGTCATGGGCGACATCTCCGAGAAGCTTCTGGATGTGGTTGGACTCAGACGCGAGGATATTAGCTTGCTGGTGCCTCACCAGGCTAACCTGCGGATAATCCAGGCCACCGCCAGAAGGCTCAAGCTCCCGATGGATAAAGTCTACGTCAATATCGACCGCTACGGCAACACCTCCTCCGCCACCATCCCGATCGCCCTGGATGAGATCAACCGCCAAGGGCTGGTGAAGCCCAAGGATGTTTTACTTTTGGTGGCCTTCGGAGCCGGTTTCACCTGGGGAGTGGCGGCCCTGGAGTGGAGCAAACTGAACACCCTCTCTTCTTAAGAGCCTCCGAACAAACGCACCCTTATCAATTTCTCTCACAGGGGGAATTTTTTCTGACAGCTTCTGTCAGCCCCTCCTCCTATATTTCCGTCGAGGTACCACCCTCGGGAGGGGGGCTTCCTTTTTTTGAGAGGAAGTCTCTGGGGGAATAATGACGATTGACGTACACGATATTACCGATTAGACAGTCCAGTCCTCCCACACGGCACCAAAGCAGCCTCTTCAACAGGGAGATTGACCAAGCTAAAAGCCCTGTCTACAATTCACTATTTACCATTCACCATTTACTATTTACTATTGACCGCTGTGCTGGCCTCGTTGAGCAGCTCTCGGGCGTGCTTGAGTGAAAGCTCGGTAATCTCCTCTCCAGAGATTATCCGGGCGATCTCCTCCACCCGCTCCTTCCGTGATAGCGGTTTCACCACGGTGATGGTGCGTTTCCCCTTTCCGGTTTTATAGACGCGAAAGTGGTTGTCTCCGTATGAGGCGATCTGCTGCAGATGGGTGATGCAGATGATCTGGTGGTCCTCCGAGAGCCTTCTTAGCTTCTTTCCGACCAAAGAGGCAACCTCACCGCCGATTCCGACATCGACCTCGTCGAATATCAAAAGGGGGATGCTATCGACCTTGGCGAGCACCGTCTTCAACGCCAGCATAATCCGGGACATCTCCCCCCCGGAGGCGATCTTCGCTAAGGGCTTCAGCGGTTCCCCGGGGTTGGGAGAGATCAAAAACTCGATCTCCTCCAGGCCGTTCTCATCGGCAAAGACTTCCCCTGCCTCGGAGGATAAATCCACAGCCGCAACTGAACTCGAAATCGGAATGAAGCTGACCTCAAATTTCGTCCCCTTCATTCCCAGCTCTTTTAGTTCATCCTTAACCCTCTGCCTCAGAGTGGCTGCCCCTTTATGCCGTTCTTCGGAGATCTGTTGGCCCAACTCGCGCAGCTTGGCTTTCAGTTGAGAGATCTCCTCCTTCAGGTCTCTGATTCGATCCTCTAGGCTCTCTAACGAGTGCAGTTCTTTTCCGATCTTGTCCCGGTAACTGATGATGGCGCCATACCCCTTGCCGTATTTTTTCCCCAAATCCACATACAGCCGCAGACGATCCTCCACCAACTCCAGTCTTTCGGGATCGGCCCCAAGCAAATCACCGTACCGGACGAGGTCAGAAGACAGATCTTCTAGGGAGAAAATGGTCTCCTGCCATTGGGAGAGCTTCTCTTTCAACCGGGCGTCTAACTCCGAGACTGATTCGAACTCCTTGAAGAGGAGCTTCAATCGATCCAAGACCGAACCCTCCTCTTCGCAGAGCGCCTGCTTTACCGCTTGCACCGTCGAGGATATCCTCTGGACGTTCAGCAAGACCCCTCGCTCCTCGCGAAGCGACTCTTCCTCCTCTGGCTTCAACTCCGCCCTATCGATTTCCTCCTTTTGGAAGCGATAGAGCTCTCTTTTCTCGTTTGAAATCTGTTGTTGTCGCAGCGTCCCTTTTAACTCCAGCTCCTTTTTCCTGAGGAGGGAGAATTCCTCCCGATAATCTTCGAGTATCGACCCTTGGAGGCTGAATCGATCCAGGAGATTCAGATGTATTCTGGGATCCAAGAGCGATTGGTGATGATGTTGACCCAGAAGATCCGCCAGACACTTGCCGATCTCCTTCATGGTGGTCACTGTAACTTGCCTATCGTTCACGAAGCCGAAGCTTCTACCACCCTTCAGCACGTGACGCTTCAGTAGCAGAGCCTCGCCGTCCTGCTCGGAAAGGAAGCTGGCGATCGGGTCAGGTGCCTGCCCGCCGAACTCGAAGGTTGCCTCCACGGAGGCCTCCTTCTCCCCGCTGCGAATCATCTCCACCGAGGCTTTCTCCCCCAAAATGAGGTTCATGGAATCTATCAGGATCGATTTGCCCGCTCCGGTTGCGCCGGTCAGAATGCTGAGCCCCTCCTGAAAACTCAGGTCCAAATCCTCTATGAGAGCATAATTCTTTACTCGTAGTCTCGTGAGCATAGATGAATACCGCAGTCGGCTGCTTCGGATTTAAGATAAAGGGGTAAAAATCGCATGTAAAGACAAAAACAGGAGACAGGGGACAGCAGATCGGGGACATCCCCTGGGTAGCCCTGGGGCCTCCGCCCCAGGGGACAGACTGGCCATCTTTGGAAACCCAAAGGCTATACGCCTGCCCGGCCAGGGGCTCGTATGAGTTTCCGCTACAGACAGATCCCTGAGGGACAATGCCCCAGCTATTCTTCGGGAACCTTCTGACCGAATAGGCTGGGCTTTCCCCCCGAGGCAGATCACCCTCTGGTTGACAAGCCCGTCTCGACGCTCCAAACCCCCTCCCGTTGGTATCGGCCATACGGCTCGTATGAGACGCCCCGTCCGACACCCAAAAGGTCACGGATGAGGGCATCCGTGACCAACAGGTTGACTCCGGGCAGGAATGCCCCGGCTATTCTCCAGAAAGCGGCTGGAGTTCAACTCCTGCGCCAGCCAGAGAGCATTCCTGTCTTCTATCTACTGTTTACTGCTTGCTATTCACCATTCACTACTCACCACTAACCACTAACCATAAACCACCAATCTCCTTGACAGCGAAAGCGGTTTTACTTATATACCCCCTGCATTTGCTGAGTAGAGTGAAGCATTCCAACTATTTTCGATATGTAGGTCAATCACCGATGTTGGCCTTAGGAGGATAAGGTAAAATGGGAAAGACCTTGGCGGAGAAAATAATAGGGGAGCATGCCGCAGGTGAGGTCAAAGCCGGGCAGATTGTTCTTGCCCGCGTCGATGTCTGCCTAACTCAGGACGGCACCGGGCCTCTGGCGGTGAGACAGCTGGAGAAATTGGGACTGGAGAAGTTGGCCAATCCCGAAAGGACGGTGCTCTTTTTGGACCATTCCGTTCCCGCCTCCAGAAAGGAGCTTGCCGACGACCACCAGACCTTGAGGAACTTTGCGAAAAAGACCGGTGCCAACCTCTCCGAAGTGGGGATGGGCATCTGCCATACCGTCATCAACGAAGAATACGTCAATCCCGGCGACATCTTGATCGGCGCAGACTCTCACACCTGCACCGGTGGAGCTTTGTGCGCCTTTGCCACCGGGATGGGCTCTACCGACGTCGCCATCGGAATGGCCTTGGGAAAAACCTGGCTCCGGGTGCCCGAGACTTTTAAGATTGTCGTCAACGGAGAGTTCCCTCTGGGAGTTTTCCCAAAAGACCTGATCCTGCACCTGATCGGGATGATAGGGGCAGACGGCGCCACCTATAAAGCCTTAGAGTGGCACGGCGAGACCATCGAGAATCTGAACATGGAGGGACGTCTCACCCTCTCCAATATGGCGGTGGAGGCCGGTGCCAAGGCGGGACTTACCCCCTCGGACGAGACTACCAGAAACTATCTGGAACAGATGGGGCGAGGTGAGAAGTTCCGCGAGATTAAACCCGATCCCGATGCCGGATACGAAAGGGTAATAAAGATCGATGTCTCGAAGCTCACTCCGGTGGTCTCTTTCCCCCACACCGTCGACAATACGCGAACCATAGACGAAGCCAAAGGCGAAACGATCAACCAGGTTTTTCTCGGTACCTGCACCAACTCCCGGGTTGGCGACTGGGAGGTGGTCGCAAACATTGTGAGAGGGGAGAGGAAACACCCCAATGTCCGTTTCATAGCGGTCCCCGGCTCGGTTCAAATCCAAAAGGAGGTCATCAGGCGCGGCTATTACCAAACTCTGCTTGACTTCGGGGCGATGATCATGCCGCCCGGTTGTGGACCATGCGTTGGTGTCTATGGTGGGATCTTAGGCTCCGGAGAAAAATGCCTCTCCACTATGAACCGCAACTTCCGTGGGAGAATGGGTAACCCCGAGGGCTTTATCTATCTTGGAAGCCCGGCGACGGTGGCGGCCACCGCAATTGCCGGGGAGATCGCTGATCCCCGGGAATATGAAGCCGAGCTCAAAGCAGTCGGGAAAAAGGTCGTCGTGCCGGTTACCAAGGCGGTGAAGAAGGTAGCCAAGAAGAGAAAGGCAAAAGCCAAGAAGAAAGCTAAAAGGGTCGCCAAGAAAAAAACTGTGAAAAAGGCTGTCACGAAGGCGAAAAGAAAGGCTAAAAAGACGGTCAAGAAGAAAGCCAAGAGGGCAGTGAAAAAGAGGCCCCCAAGAGGGGCGACGACCAAGAGAAGGGTTAAGAAGGTCGCCAAGAGGAAAGTAGCCAAGAAGAAGGCAGTCAGGAGGACGACCGCCAAAAAGAGAGTCAAAAGAACAACCAGGAAGACTCAGAGAAGATAGAGCAGACCGTTCGCGGATTCCCAGAAATCACACAACCGGGTAGCCCG
>JBHIBM010000136.1:0-5886 GCA_046759085.1 Candidatus Zixiibacteriota bacterium | reverse complement strand
GAGGTATGCGAAATTGGTATGTAGAATGACCGGAACCTCACGAGTCAGGCCGGAGGTGAGCCAGTGTTCCGAGTCGAGATTGGCGCGAAGGATGGCACCGCGGGGCATGTAGAGTTGCGAGCGTTGATCCTCAGCCTTCAGTTTCTCCAGATCACCTCTCATCTCTCCGACAGCTTCCGGCTCAGCTTTTTTCGACTTGCCAGACCTACTCTCTTTCGGCACCCCCCAGACGGCGGCGCTGTCAACGACCGGTTTCTCCGCGAGCCTTTCTAAGGTCAGCGCTTCCCGGTATTCGTCGAGCTTGTCCAGAGATTGGCGATAGAGCCTGACCGAGCTCAATTTCACGGAGCTGTCGGCGGCAAAAGCTGCGGCGGTTCCGATGGCGATGAGAGTGCCTCCATCCTGAACCCACTCTTTGAGCTTGGAGATGCCCTGTTTCCCCAAAACCTTGTTGTAGCTCACGGGGTTTCCCCATACCTGAGGCAATAAAAGGACATTGTACTTGTCGAGATCCATCCGTTCGAGACCGTTTATGTCCAGGGACGAAAACGGCACCCGGTATTCTCTGTCGAGGAGATACCAGATCGCTCCGTAGCTGGTGAAATCGAGCGGTTGACCGGCGAAGATACCGATCTTGGGGGGATATAGCAGGCGGAAGAAGCTGCCTCCCAGGTCAGGTCCTTCCTCCGCCAGAGCGGTGCTCAAGCCATAGATGTCGATGCTAGTTTTCTCCGCCACCCGGTGAACGAACTCTCCCAAAGTCTCCGCGTTCCCTTTCTTCCTCAGGACGAAGCTCCCCTTTGGAAATTCGATCCCCTCCACCTTGAAGGCTTTTTCTGAAGCACGCACTTCATAGCCGTTCTGGAGGAACATCACCAGGGCGTTTACGGAGTTATCCTCCGAGCAGCTGAAGCCGTAAGCGTAGGTCGGGTCGGGACCACTGACCTTCCCCTCCATGGGTTGGATTTCAGTAACCAGTTTGGTCTGTGCTCTGATTCGCTTCTCCGTGAAATAAGTCTCGACATCGTAAGCCAGAGGCAGCGACCAGGCGGTGACCTCATATATCTTGGTATCTTTGAACTTGGCCAGATGGTGGCGTTCCTGTTCCAAGAAGGCGGTCTTCATCCGGGGATCGAATTCCATTATGGCCTTGACCAGCAGGCCCGACGGTTGATTCAAAAAAACAAGGTAAGTCCCGGCTGGAAGTCTCCTCTTCTTGAACCTCTCTCCCCAGAAGTTCTTCAAATCCCTGGCCTCGAAGTCGGCCTTTGCCACGTGAACCTCGATTCCTTGTTGCAGCAGTGTCGTAATCAGACGATTCGCCCTGGTCTGATTCTTTCCGGGGACGAAGACAAACGCCCCGGTATTTTTTGTCGCCTCCTTTCTCTGCTGGTGGTAATCCTTCATGAGTTCTCTTCGGTGTTCGGCGGCGGTGGTCAAGTTGGCGATGGAGCTTACGAAGTGGTGGTGAACGGATTCACGGTAGGTAAGGATCGAGCCGTCACGCTGCTTCACCATTGAGGGGGCAACCCCGGCCTGTTCGTAGAGGATGGCGACGGCACCCAAGAAGGCGATCCACTCGCTTCCGTAACCGGGATACCAACCTTCATACCAGTCCCGAGTAAAATAACTCCAGCCGTAGCGGTCAAAGGCCTTCGCCTGATCTTTGGAGAATACCTGCCACCATTTCTTGACGGTTTCGGTGAGATTGGGGTTGAAAGGTTCGTTGGGAGGAGAGAAAAGAAAGCTATTGTGTGGTCCCATCTCGTGAGCATCGACCACAAGCTGCGGATTCCACTCCAGAACCGCCGTCACCTTCCCCCGAGTCTCAGGTTGAGCTAACAGAAACCAATCTCGATTGAGGTCAAAGAGATAGTGATTGCCGCGTCCCCAGGGCCAGAACCCTCCGTGCTGGAGGCTCTGGGGGTCGGCGTTGAGCAGTTTCCCTTGATTCGATTCTAACTGTGCCAGATAGCGTTCTCTCCCGTCCGGGTTCTGGAGGGGATCGATGATTATCACCAGTTCGCGCCTCAATTTGTCGGTGAGCAGGTCGCTCCCGGCAACCAATTGGTATGCCACTTGAATTGCAGCATCGCTGCCGGAGAGCTCATCCCCGTGAACGCAGTAACCGAGCCAGGCCACCGCTGGAGTTTCTGCTATGAGGGAAGCCACCTCACCTTCACCACCCAGTTTGCGAGGGTCTGCCAGAAGGCCCAACGAGGATTTGATTTCCTCCAATCGATTCATGTTCTCATCGGAGCTTATGACCAGATAGAAAAGCCCTCTCCCCTCGAAGGTCTCCCCGTAGCTGTCGAGTTCCGCCCTGGGACTGAAGCTTGCCAAAGCCTTGAGGTAGTCGATCGCCTCGCGGTAATGGATCGGCTTGGTGCCCAGGGGATAGCCGAGGAAGCTATCAGGATCGGGGATTGAGGTGTCGTATGTTCCCTCCGGGGAAAAGGGCTCAGGGTAGAGCTTCAGGATTGAGTCTGCCTTTTCTTCCGCCCGAACCGAGACTACCGCCTCCGCGACCGGGACAGACAAGGCTGCGAAGACCAAGCACACACCAATAATGACAGATATCAAAGGACAATGCTCAGAGACTGAATCCAAAATCAAGCTGTGAGCCTTATTTTTTCTCATCGCTGCCTCCAGACAGACTGGTAGTGAAATCACCTTGAAAGCCACGAAGTTTCAATATTGATAATCGCGAATTCGAATGTCAATCGTTTTTTTGACCCATCGGTCTGCTCCTCGCAGAATCTGTCTGTTTTCAGGTTCCTCATCAGTCACACGAGAATATCCTCATTGACCGTCTTTCAGGACCGTAACCAGTTTCACCCTTCTTGAGAAACCTTGACAGATGAACGGTCCAGGTTGTAGGTTTGGGTTACCTGATGAGGTTGAAAAACTGGACAAAGCCGTTATATTAGATGGGTGATCCAATAGTCCCGCGAAAGAATGAGACCGCAAGAAGCTGAAGCGAAGTACCTGGATATTTTAAGAAAGATGTCGCCCAACCGGAGGGTGAAGATCGGGGCGGAATTGTATGAGATGGCTTACCAGATCATGAAATCCGCGATCGAAGAGGAAAACCCCGGGGTTTCGGGGGAGGATTTGAAAGCGAAGATAAGGGATCGAGTAGGCAGATGACCCAGGAGGAGGTTCTTAAAACTGTTGTCAGCAGGCTGCAAGGACTCCGAATTCCTTACATGATAACTGGAGCGATAGCGGTGAACTACTATGGGAGGCCCAGGTTAACCCACGATGTGGACCTGCTGGTGGAACTCCAGGCCTCTATGGTCGAAGGAATCGTCACCTCCTTTCAAAGTGATTTCTATATAGCCGCCGTGGGAATATTGGAGGCGTTGCAGCACCGGACTATGTTCAACGCAGTACATCATGACACTGGCCTCAAGGTCGACTTCTGGCTCAAAGGGAGAGACAAGTACGATGCCACTCGCTTCCAAAGAAGGAAGAAAAGGAAGATCTTCGAAGAGATGATGTCCATCACAACCGCCGAGGATCTAATGATTATCAAGCTGAAGTGGTACAGGGACTCCTCCTCGGAGAAGCACTATCTCGACGCTTCAGGCATCTACGAAATTCAAAGAGGCAATCTAGATTTGAGATACATGAAAAGATGGCTCTCTTACTTCTCCGTTTTAGATCTTTTCGAGCGGATAAAAACCCAGAGCTGACAATAGTGGACCATCTTCTCTCTGCCGGTGAAAATTCATTTTCCGAGGCCGTATAAGCTGCAAAGAAATCATGCGTAGCTGGTTGGGAGGCCGAGATAATCTTGCTATATCTGTTGCAGAGTAAATCCCCTCCGGTGTGACTGTTCCTTTTCCGATTGCTTTTAGACAGCGGGAAATCTATTTTGCAACCTGAAGGAAGGAATAGCTGTCAGATGTTGGTGAAAGAGCTGGGTGAGTTCGGGCTGGTTGAGAAGCTCAGAAAACTGGTCGGCAGATCCCCGAGGTCGGTGGTGAAAGGAATTGGGGACGACTGCGCCGTCCTCGAATCAAACCCGAAGGAATATCTCCTTTTCACCACCGATGCTTTAGTCCAGGGGATTCATTTCGATCTCAGATATTTCCCCTTCTATTTCGTCGGCTGGAAGGGGATGGTGGCAAACATCTCCGATGTTGCCGCCATGGGTGGCACTCCTCAGGGAGCGACAATCACCCTGGGACTTCCCGGAAACGCTAAGGTGGAGCAGGTGGAAGATATTTACCGAGGAGCCAAAGCCGCCTCCAAATCCTATGATTGCCCCATCATCGGAGGCGACATCGTCAAATCTCCTAACCGACTTTTTCTTTCTCTGGCTCTGGTCGGAAAGGTCAAAAAGAGAGATCTGAAGTTACGTTCCGACGCCAAACCGGGCGACATCCTGGCGGTAACTGGAGACCTGGGAGGCTCCGAGGCCGGAATGAGGCTTCTCAGACGTCGAAAGAAAATAGGTTTGAAGGAACTCAACACCCTTTCCCGAAAAGCTCCCTACAGTTCCCACGTCAAGCCAAAAGCCCGTCTCCAGGAGGCGAAAACCCTGATTGAGACTTTCGAGATCTCATCCATGATTGACCTGTCTGACGGCCTGGCCTCCGATATTCATCGCATCAGAGAGGAGAGCCGGGTCGGCGCCGAGATATTCGAGACTTCACTTCCGATTGCCCCTTCCACCAGAAGGGCCGCTGAGAAACTCAGCTTGTCCCCGTCTAAACTGGCACTGTTCGGCGGAGAAGATTACGAACTCCTTTTCACCATCCCTCGGAGGGAATTGGAAAAGGCTCAGAACAAAAAGCTGGATTTTCCCGTATCAATTATTGGAAGGATTTTGCCCAGAAAAATGGGGATATCGCTTGTGGACGCCTCCTACCAGAGAAACCTACTGGCTCCGAAAGGTTATGCGCATTTTTAAGGAGTGGAAAAAATGTCGTCGAGGAAGAATCTCTTACTGTCAACAGCTCTGATCATCGTCTTTCTGCTGGTATCAGCAGGGCTAACTTATGGCAAGGAATTCTTCAAAAGGCAGGACTTGCAGGTGGAGGGGAGAGTGTGTGGTCGCATCATGGAGGATTTCAACAACGATGGGTTGACGGACCTGGTGATATTCTACTGTGAGGGGGTGCCTCCGGAAGCTGAGCGTTTTGTGGGTTTTTTCCTCAACCGAGGGGAAGGGGGGTTCTCGGTTGAACCCGATTACGCTCTTCCGCTACCGGCTGAGGTCCTGATCGTCGATTTCGGGAAGGTCAGTGGGGATGACTATCTGGATTTGGTCTTTTTGGGTGTCGAGGGGGTCTATTCTCTTGCATTCGCTGAAAGTGGCTTCGGCTCGAAGATAAAGCTGCTAAAGACTCTGCCCACGGTCTTCAACCTTCCCGCCAATGCTGAGATACTGGTGTGGGACTTTGTTAAGTGCGATGAGAATGGAGAGGTGGTAAGTATCCTGGTTCCCCAGCCGGGAAAGCTGGCAATTTTAGAGAGAGGTCGCAGAGGAAGCTTTGAGCCGACCTCGGTCGTAGATGTCACTCAGAGCTTCTCGCTGATCGAGATTGCTGCTGACGAGAAGCCGACCAGAAGCACCATACAGGGATGGTTCTTCCTGCCCGAACATGATTTTAGAGATTTCAACGGCGACGGCAGAGATGACCTCTTTTCGATCTATCGAGACAATATCGATATCTTTCTCGCGGACGAGAATGGCCATTTCAATCCCAAACCGGACCGCAGCATCAGCCTGGAATTGCGCACTCCCGCAGAGAGGGAGAGGCGGGACATTCACCTCTCGGTCCTGGTGGAAGATCTCGACTCCGACGGCAAGCTTGACTTGGTGGGCACCAAGGTTGCCGGAAGTGTTACCAGTTACGTCAGCACCATAAAGAT
>JBHIBM010000135.1:0-5892 GCA_046759085.1 Candidatus Zixiibacteriota bacterium | reverse complement strand
AGTTTCAAGCCTTATGGCTACGTCGGAGTTCTGATACTTGCCGCCTCTGAGGCGATGATGTTCCTGAAGGTGGAGCCCCTTTATACCTTGCACACTCCCGTATGCTGGACCGGACTCATACTGCTTGTAGATGCCTTGGTATTTAAGTTGAAGGGAGAGTCCTTCATCGCCTCCCGCACCAGAGAGTTTCTCTTGTTGTTGCCAATTTCCATTGGATTGTGGTGCCTCTTCGAATTCTATAACCTATTCCTCCACAATTGGCATTATGTAGGCTTGCCTGAAAGCAGGATCTACCGCTACTTCGGGTATGCCTGGAGTTTCGCCACCATCTGGCCGGCGATCCTTGAGATCGCTGAACTGGTCGAGTCCTTCGGCCTCTACCGAAGAGTCAAGGTCTCTCGCATTAAGCCTACCAGAAGAGGGTTGTCGATCCTCATGGTAGTCGGTTTCACGTTTCTTCTGATTCCGATCGTTTTCCCCACCAGATATTGGGCGATCTTAGTGTGGACCGGTTTTCTGCTCTTTCTGGACCCGATAAACTATCTGGCCGGAGGCAGCTCTCTCCTGCGCGATTTCCAACGGGGTGACCCCCGACGATTTCTCAATCTCCTCACCTCCGGGCTTATTTGCGGGATTTTCTGGGAATTCTGGAACTACTGGGCGGGGGCGAAGTGGGTTTACACCGTCCCGATTTTGGGAAACATAAAGATCTTCGAGATGCCGGTAATCGGATACTTGGGATTCTTGCCCTTCGCCCTGGAATGTCTGGTGATGTATTCGACCGTGACCCTGGTCTTGCGACATTTTCTGAAACTTGACTGGTATCTCGTGAGAGAGAGGACATCCGCGGGAGACATTTAGAGCCCCGGATTTCTTCGCGAACGCAACCTCTATCAGTTCAGACTTCATTCCCCCTTCCAGCCAGGGGTGACTCCTCACCTCCGCAAGCTAAGCCCCTGTTTGATCTTCACCAACCCCGGTTGGTGCACAGTCTACAGACAGGCCCCGGCCTGTTTGCTGTCTTGTGTCGCTGTTTTGAACTTCGACGACTGTTGTTCTATTAATAGGCAGCCGGAGTTTGCCTCAATAAGGAGGCTAATAGCTTCTCCCGGCCATCCGATAAAACCACTAAAGCTCTTCTCTCTCTTGCGGAGAGCTAGGGCCAGAGATTCAACTGAAGTTGATTGGCGAGAGCGCGGAGAAGGAGGTCTTCGGGCATGAACCTGATTAGAAGAGTCAATCTGACTCCGGGGTATCTATGCTTTCGCTTTTCTACCAAGAGCTGGCGACTGCGGTCACGATCAAGACAACAGGCCCTTCCGGGGAGGTATTTCAGCTACCGACTCTGCCTCTGTCTGTAAGTGGGGATTGGCTGTTGTCTAACGATTATGGGATCCTAGCTGTGAAGATGAATCCACGACTATCATCGCTAATAGTTGCCTTTCTCCTGCTCCTATTGCCGGCCTCCACTCTGGCCCGGGTCAGTGTTCCGGAAAGCAGACAGATACCGATCTTCCTGAAGATACTGGCCTACGATCGCAACCTGAATCAGAGAGCTGGGGACAAGATTCACATCGGCGTCATCTATTCTGACCGCGACGATCCCGAGTTCGGGGGGAATCTGAGCAAGGTCATCGATGCTTTGAGCGAGAATCTGAACACGGAGATCAGAGGTCTGCCGATGACTTTCTCGGTCTTGAAATTCAACACTCCGGAGGAATTTGCCCGCCGCCTGAAGGAACGAGAGATCAACATCGTATACCTCACCTGCGGACTGCGGGAAAACCTTCCTGACATAGTCGCAGTGACACGGCACTTAAAGGTTCTGACTTTGGCGGCAGAGATCATCTACCTCAAATCCGGAGTGGCGTTGGGGCTACACCGGATAAGGGGATACCCGAAGATATTCATTAACTTGAAGGCCTCCCGGCAGGAGGGAGCCCGCCTCTCCGCTAATATACTGAAGCTCTGTGAGATCGTGGGGGATTGAGGTGAGGCTTCGGGGGTTCTATCTCAACCGTTCCATCAGGACCAAGTTGGCTGTGGTCATGATTGCCGGCCTGGGCATGGTGGCGATGTTCATTACCATCTTTTTCCCCGCTCGACAGAAGCATCTGGCCTTCCAGGAATTGAAGATGAAAACGACCTCTCTGGCACGTATGTTAGCTTTCAACGTTTCAGCGGGGTTGGAGTTTGAAGACCGAGAGGCGGTCGAGGAGGCGATCTCCGGCGTGCAAGTTGATGAGGACGTGATCTGTGTGCACGTGATCGACGTGGAGGGGAACGAATTCCACAGCTACCAGCGGGAAGGCAAGCACGGCTGTCCTCACGACTTCACATGGCGTGGGGGCACTGCGGGGGGTGCGATCGAACCTCTCCGGGATGGTGGTGGCGAGGACGAAGCCTGTTTCGATGTCCCCGGATGCAGCTTCGTTTGCCACTTCGATTCCAGGTCGGGTTTGGATGGAGTACGAGAGCTTGCCGAGGTGTTGCTCGTCGCCACCCCGGTCTACAGCAGCCAAAATCGAATCGGGACTCTGATATTGGAGGTCTCAACTTCGGCGGTCTTAGCGCATGTTGGTGACGACCGGCGGTTGACCATCATGGTGAGCCTAGTCCTCTTCTTAATGGGGATGGCGCTCTCCGGTTTTCTGGCCAGTCATCTCACCAAGCCTTTGGAGCAGCTTGCAGAGACGACTCGGAGAGTGTCAAGTGGAGACCTCTCTTACCGCATCAAGGTAGAAACGAAGGATGAGATCGGTCATTTGGCCTCCTCCTTCAACAAGATGGTGAGTTCTCTGAGGGAGGCCCAGCAAAAAAACCAGCTCTACCTCCAGAAGATCGAGAAATCTAACCTTATCCTGCAGGAACAGCGAAAGGAGATCGAGGCTTACAGTCACACTTTGGAGAAGAGGGTGGAGGAGAGAACCACCAAGCTCAACCAGGCATACCAGGAGCTCTCACGGAAGAACACGGAGCTGGAGAAGGCCCTGGAGGCTCTGAAGAGCTCGCAGGAGCAGGTTCGGGAGGCGGAGAGATTGGCGGTCATCGGGGAGATGGCTGGTCGGGTGGCTCACGAGGTCTTAAACCCCATAACCGCTCTGCTCTCCCGAACCCAGACCGAGGTGGATTACTTAAATCCCGCCGAGAAAGCCCGTGAGGTGATGGGGGAGATAGTCGCTGAATGGCAGCATAATCTCAAGGCAGGGAAGTTGTCCCGCTATCTTCTTCGGAAAAGCGAAGAGAAAATCGATAGCACTTACGGAGAGGAGGATTTAGCAATTCTGTCTCAAGCGCTGGATGAAAACTCCGCCAGCTTGGACAGAACCCGGGAGTTTCTTTCATTTTTCGAACATCACATCATGAGGGTGGTCAAGATCATTGACAACCTGCGGGAGATGGCTAAAACCAGAAAGGAACTCGAACAGGTGGAGGTCAATAGTTGCCTGAAGGAGGTGGCGGAGCTCTTCGAAGACGGGCTGAAGAAGAGAAATATCAAGTTGACCCATAAGCTCAGCCCCGATCGGCCCAAAATCTATGTCGATTACACCGAGCTTTTCCAGGTCTTCTCCAACCTTCTGCGCAATGCCATGCAGGCTATAGAGAGCACCGGCAGGGGAGAGGGGGAGGTCACCTTGGCAGTAGAGATGGCAGAAGGGGAGATCCGGGTTCGGGTGATTGATAATGGGGTGGGGATTCCGGAGGAAAACAGACCTCTCATCTTCGATCCCGACTTCTCCACCAAATCCAGGAAAGAGGGGACTGGGCTGGGTTTGGCGATAAGCCGCCGCCTGGTGAGAGAGATGGGAGGGGAGCTGCTTTTGGAATCCAGCATCTCCGAGGGAGGCTCGACTTTTCTTGTGAGACTGCCGTTAACGAAAGCTGCTAAGATTGCCGAAATAGACACTGAAAAAGCAACAGCAGTATGACTCTTCCGGAAGAAAGATCGGGAGGCACGATGACAGATAAGGGTCAGAACAGAACGGTTCTTTTCGTGGACGACGAGGAGTCGATCCTGGAATCATATCGATTGATTCTGGAGGCCAAGAGAACTGACAACTTTGAGGAATTGCTGGCCGTCAGAGAGAGACGACATAAGCCAAAAGATGTCTCTCTGAACAGGTCTGTTCGCGCCGATTTCAGCGATTACAATATACTGCTGGCTTCCAGTGGAGAGGAGGCGGTCGAGATTGTGCGCCGACAGACGGAGGCGGGGGAACGGGTGGCCGCTGGCTTTTTTGACATGCACATGCCCGGGGGGATTGATGGGTTAGAAACCATCAGGAGAATCAAAGCCATCGACCCCGACATGCTGTGTGCGGTGGTCACCGCCTTCACCGACAGAAGCATCGACCAGATCGGGGCGGTTTTCAGAAGGCAGGACGAGTGGATTTATTTCAATAAACCTTTCAGCAAAGGGGAATTGATCCAGACCGTGATCTCTCTGGTCAGCTCCTGGAACAGCCGGCGGCGAGAGGAGAAACACATCGCAGATTTGGAGGTGACCAAGAGATGCTTGGTCCTACTCTTGGAGGGAATTGCCGGAATCACCAAAATCCCGCCACTGGCTCTGGATAGCCTCCTGAAGGCCCTCTTGGAACTGCTGGCAGACTTGGTGGGACACCGCGATCTATTCATACTCCTCCTGGGGGAGAGCGGGGAGTTCCTTTACCAGGTCGGCTCCGGGAAATTCGAGGCCGGGGTGGAATCCGACCCCAAACTGCTCAAAAGAATCGAGAAAGAGATCGAGAGTTTGAGGCAAACCAAGTCGGTGGAAAGGGACGACTCCGGGGCGGTGGTTCCCTTCATGGTGGGAAACAAAATCATCGGTCTGGTTTTCATACCCGGACGGGAAAACCATATGCCGAACTATGAAATCCTGGAGCTGTTCGGCATCCATGCCGTTAACCTGATCCAGAGTTCCAATCTCTATCAGGCCTTGGAGCAAAGCTATGCCGAGTTGAGCTCCAAGAATATAGAACTTATGCAGGTCATCACCAAATTGACTCTGACCGAGAGAGAGAAAGAGGAATATCAGGAGCAATCGGTCACCGACGAGCTGACGGGGCTGTATAATCGTCGTTTCATCGAACGATACTTCGAGATGACTCTCAAGAAGACCCGTTATCCCTTCGCCTGTGTGATGATCGACATAGACGATTTCAAGAGAGTCAATGACACCTACGGGCACCTCGCCGGGGACTACGTTCTGAAAGAGCTTGCTCATATAATCTCTGAGAATAAGCGTCCGGCAGATATTGCCAGCCGTTACGGGGGAGAGGAGTTCGTCCTGGTCCTCGAGAACATCAATCAGGCCGACCTCCCCAAAGTTGTGGAGCGACTTCGTCATCAGGTAGCAGGCCGGGTGTTCAGCTTCCAGGGTCATGAGATCAAGGTGACCATCAGCATCGGAGTCTCCAGCAGTCTCCCCCTGGGCTGTGAGAGCTGCGACTCTATGATCGAGCAGGCCGACCAGGCGCTGTACAAGGCCAAGGAGGCCGGAAGGAACACCGTGGTTATGGTCTGACAACCGGTGGCCGCCGGATATGAGGGTCCAACGAGACGTTCTTCATAGCAGATGGTAGCGGTCCAAGAGACCGTTGGAGAATTGCGAAAATCGAGAGTATCGCCCCGGAGCTGAAAAAGAGGCTCTGTCTCTGGACGGTGTCGTCAGACCAAACTTACTGCACTCCCACCTATCAGCCTATCCCTTGCAGAGAAAAGGTCCCGGGCTGCCCAGCTGCGGTTTCGACCGGGCCAGACTGCCTGTGATTCCTCCGCAGGTGGCTTCATCGCCGAGAATCTGCAGCCAGGGATTGGGTAAGGCGAGCGGCGACTATAGGGATGGGGAATAACATGGTACCCCCTTTGGGTATCAAAGTCAATGAATCC
>JBHIBM010000134.1:0-5894 GCA_046759085.1 Candidatus Zixiibacteriota bacterium | reverse complement strand
GATGGGGTCTCCGGGCATATACTGGCGGTGCTCCGCAAACTCCACCGAGAAGCCATGATACGGCGAACGGTGCAACCCGATGATGAAGCCCTCCACGACCAATCGAGCCTTAAGCTCTAAATTGGAGAGCTTGGAGATCACCTCCGGCTGGAGGAATCTTTTGTAGTCTTCTTGTGTTCTTTCAGGCATCTATTGTCCTACCATTGCACAAGATACTTAGTTCCAGGGTGAAAACAAGCCGATAATGGTATAAGGAAATATGAGGCGGTGCACAAAAAGACGATTCCCGGGGGCAGAGGCCCCCCGGGCTACCCGGTTGTGATTCGGTGCCCACATGTGGGTAGGCCCCCGGCCTCCGCTGGGGTTATCGAAAAAATACCTTGACTTTTATGGTGCGGCGCACTATAATGGGTATGACATGCGGTTGATCAAGAGATACAAGAATCGAAGATTATACGATACCGAGCGGAAAGAAGTTATCACTCTCGATAAGTTGGGCGATTATATCCACGATGGGGTTAAATTCGTGGTGGTCGACAACTCCTCCGGCGAGGACATAACCCTGACCACCTTGACGGCAGCCTTAGGTGACCAGCTGAGAAAAGAAAAAGAGAGCAAAAACTACGCTCACATAATAAAGGAGTTAGCAGTTAAAGGAGGTGCAGAGACGGTGGATATTCTGAGGAAATCGGTACTGTTCGGTCTGGGGCTTTTCACCCTCTCCAAGGAGAGAGCCGAAGAGATCGTCGATGAGTTAATCAAAAAAGGAGAGCTCGCCAAGGGGGAAAGAGCAGAGGCGGTCCGCAATCTTGTGGACAAGGCGGAAAAGCGCTCCAAAGAGCTCAAAGACAAAGTCGACGAGCAGGTGAAAAAAGGCACCGAGAAGTTCAAGAGTCAGACGAAGACTGAACTCCAAAGCCTCAACGAGAAAATTGACAAACTCGCGGAGACGGTGGCGAACTTGGAGAAAAAGATCGGATAGGCAACTCTCAAGCAGGTCTTTTCAGAATCTATGAGGGGTAGGGACTAGGTCTGTCATTCTATATAAATATGGTCGCGAATAGTCTCCAATTTCTCGTCGCCAATCCCATTCACCTCTATCAGTTCACCGATGGTCACAAAGCCCCCGTGCTTTTCTCGATATTCGATGATCCTTCGGGCCAGGACCGGTCCTATTCCCGGCAAACCTTCCAACTCGTAAGCCCCAGCAGTATTGATATCTATCTTAGCTGAGGAGTCTTTTCTGTCCCCGACGCTACCTTCATTTTCGCCCGCAGGTTTAACGATGCTCCCTTCAGCTTGTCTGTCAAGTGTAGATTTAGGCTTCGACTGAGTTGATTTTTCGATAACGGAGACTATATCGACGGACTGATTCGCTCTGAATCGTTTATAGAGCGTCATCCCGCTCCCGACAAGCAATAAGAGAACCAGAAATAGGATTACTCTGATCTCGACTCGTGAGAAATTGAACATGGCTTGTAATCTATACTAATCCCTCATAAACAGATACGCGAGAAAGAACGCAAGAGCAAAAATCAGCAGAATGACAACTGCCTGCAGCAACATTTCATGCCCTTCTCGTGTCTGTTTTCTGCCCCATTATCTTTCGTGCCAGAGGTCTCCAAAGGGGAATCAATACAACAGAAAGGATCATAAAGATTAGCGCTTGCAGTGTAACCGAGTCCGTGAGGAAAGTGCTGACTCCTGCGAGAATTGCTCCCAGGACGAAACAGGCGTAAAAGAGGGAGAAACTCGCAATCTCGAGGATCAGAAATATGACCGCAATTGCTATCCAGGCCAGGAAGGACATCGTTCTCCCCGTACTGCATCAGAGCATAACAGAGTCTTTTCCTTGTTATCTCTCTTTTTGATGCCTCACCCTATCTGGCGTGCTCCTGAACAGCTATTCCATTTCTCTCTGTTTCTCTTCGCTCACCACCCGAGCCACGTCCACCAGTTTGTCCCCTTTATCAAGATTGATCAGTTTGACTCCCTGAGTAGCGCGCCCGATGATCGTTATCGATTTAATGCTGATCCTGACAACGATCCCCTTCTGGGTTATGAGCATGAGCTCGTCGGGATCCAAGACCTCCTTGATCGCGATTACGGGACCATTCCTCTCGGTGGCTCTGATGTTGATTACCCCCTTTCCACCTCGGTTGGTGACCCGATAATCGGAGATGGAGGAGCGTTTGCCGTAGCCGTTTTCGGTGACGCTCAGGAGGGTTGCCTCCCGCTTGGCGACTACCATTCCGATGACCTCATCCCCCTTCTGAAGCGCGATACCCCGCACACCATAAGCGGCCCGACCCATATCTCGCACTTTAGTCTCCGGGAATCTTATCGCCTGACCCCCTTTGGTCGCTAAGATGATGTCGAAAGAGCCGTTGGTCAGGACGGTCTCTATGAGAACGTCATCATCGGGGATGTTCATAGCGTTTATGCCCCCACGACGGGGATTGCCAAAGGCCGAGAGTACCGTCTTTTTGACAGTTCCGTTGCGGGTGGCCATCATCACGTAGTGTTCATCGTCAAATTCCCGGACGGGAACGAAGGCCGCAACTTTCTCGCCCTTGTCGAGGTCGACCAGGTTCACAATCGACTTGCCGCGTGCCAATCTCCCCCCCTGTGGGATTTCGTGGACCTTCAGCCAGTAACATCTGCCTCGGTCGGTGAAGAAAAGGATGTAGTTGTGGGTGGAGGCGATAAAGAGATGCTCGACGAAATCCTCCTCTTTGGTCTCCATTCCGATGACGCCGCGTCCACCCCTTCTCTGACGGCGATAAGAGGACACCGAAAGCCTCTTTATATAGCCGGAGTGGCTGATGGTGATGACCATATCCTCCTCAGCGATCAAATCCTCGATGGTGAACTCCGTGGGGGCCTCCGCAATTATCTGGGTGCGCCGTTCGTCACCGTATTTTTCCTTCAACTCTAACAATTCCTCTTTGATGATGTTCATCCGCCGAGATTCACTCTCCAGTATTCCCTTCAGGCGGGCGATGAGCTTTATCTTTTCTAAATATTCCTCTTCGATTTTTTCCCTCTCCAGGGCGGTCAGGCGCTGCAGTCTCATATCCAAAATCGCCTGGGCTTGAATCTCAGTGAGCTTGAACTTCTTGACCAACCCCTCCCTGGCCTCTTGCGGAGTTTTAGAGCCCCTGATGAGCTTGATGACCGCATCCAAATTCTCTAAGGCAATCTTTAGACCCTCGAGTATATGTGCTCGCTCTTCAGCTTTTTTGAGCTCGAATTCCGTGCGTCTGGTGATTACCTGATGGCGGTGGTCTATGAAGTGTTGAATCAGCTCCTTCAAGTTCAAGACCTTTGGTTCACCATTGACCAGCGCCAGCATGATTATCCCGAAGGTCACCTGCATCTGGGTGTGTTTGAAAAGCTGATTCAATACCGCCTCCCTTTGAGCATCCCTTTTCAGCTCGATGACTATCCTCATACCGTCGCGGTCGGATTCGTCTCGCAAATCTGCAAGCCCCTCTATTGTCTTACGTTGAACGAGTTCGGCAATCCGCTCCAAGAGATTGGACTTGTTGACCTGGTATGGGATCTCCGAGATGATTATGTTCTCCTTGCCGGATTTTAAGGTTTCGGCGTTGGCTTTGGCACGAAGGCTGATGCGACCTCGACCGCTTTTATATGCTTCGGCCAAACCCCATCCGCCGAAGACTATCCCGCCGGTGGGGAAATCGGGTCCTTCGATATGTTTTAACAGATCATCGACTTCCAGTTCGGGGTTGTCGATTAAGGCAATGGTGGCGTCGACCACCTCAGTCAAGTTGTGAGGTGGAATATTTGTTGCCATCCCGACCGCAATTCCCGAGGAACCATTACAGATCAAGTTGGGGAATTTGGCGGGGAGGACCGTCGGCTCGGTGAGGGTTTCATCGTAGTTGGAAACGAAATCGACGGTCTCCTTATCTATGTCCGCCAGCATCTCCACCGAAAGACGTGAGAGACGCGCCTCGGTATACCTCATCGCCGCTGCCCCGTCGCCATCGATGGAGCCGAAGTTGCCCTGCCCGTCGACCAACAGGTAGCGCATATTGAAATCTTGCCCCATCCTGACCAAGGTGGGATAGACGACCTGCTCCCCGTGGGGATGGTAGTTTCCTGAAGTATCGCCGGCGATCTTGGCGCATTTACGGTGGGGTCTGCCGGGCGATAGATTCAGGTCGTTCATCGCCGTCAAGATTCTTCTGCTGGAGGGTTTTAGACCATCACGGACATCCGGCAGTGCCCGTGCGGTTATCACCGACATCGAGTAGTCGATATAAGAGGATTTCATCTCCTCTTCGATCAAAACCGGAATGACTCTTTCGCGATCGATTATGGTCATATCTTCACTCCCGGAAGTTCATGCTCTCGAAAAAACCTCCTCGGGGCAGAGGCCCCGAGCTACCCCCGCGGGGGCGTTCGCAAATAGCTCCAATGGGTAGCCCCGTGGCCTCCGCCACGGGGTCCGAGTCCACACGGGGATTATCAATCCAGAAAACCATTCTCCCTCATCCAGTCATCGTTATAGATTTTCGACAGATAGCGGTTGCCGGAGTCGGGGAGGATGGTGACTACCTTCTTCCCCGGACCAGCTTCTTCGGCCACTTTCAAGGATACTAATACCGCGGCTCCAGAGGAACCTCCACAGAACAGGCTCTCCTCTCTTGCCAGTCTCCTCGCCATAAGGAAGCACTCTTTGTCCCTAACCCTATACATATCGTCCACCACGGAGAAGTCCATAGCATCGACGATAACATCCTGCCCAATCCCCTCTACCCTGTAAACGCGAGGTTTAGTCAACTTGCCGGATTTAAAATAATCGTAGAATATTGAACCGACCGGATCAACAGCGATGGCTTTCAGGTGCGGGATTTTCTCCTTCAGATATTTTGCCGTTCCAGAGAAGGTCCCTCCGGTGCCGATTCCGGCGACGAAATAATCGATCTGGCCATCCATCTGCCTGTAGATCTCAGGGCCGGTGGTCTTGTAATGACATTCAATATTCTTAGGATTGCCGTATTGGTCCATATGGAATGCGTTTGGAGTCTCCCGGGCGATGTTTTTGGCTACCTCGTAATAGGATTCCGGAGAGTCATGGGGAACATCCGTGGGGGTGATGACTACCTCGGCACCGAGGGCTTTCAGACAATCTATCTTCTCCTGGCTCATTTTATCGGGGATGGTGAAGATGGCTCTGTAACCCTTGAGGGCTGCCACCATAGTGGCTGCCACTCCGGTGTTGCCGGAGGTGTTTTCGACGATGGTGCCACCGGGCTTGAGCTGTCCTGCCTTTTCAGCTTCTTCAATGATGTAGAGAGCGATGCGGTCTTTCACCGAGTTGCCAGGGTTGAGGAACTCCAGTTTGGCATAGATTTCGGCGCTGTCTTGATCGAGCAGGTTGTTCAGCTTAACCATTGGAGTGTTGCCGATGGTCTCTAAAATGCTTGCTCTTACATCCATTTCTCTCCCCGCCAGGTGAAAAGCGGAATTTCTATAACTCGATGAAATATAATAAAATCCAGCCCCAAATGCAAAACTAAATGTGAGTTTTTTTGACTGATAATACTAGGGTGAAAAGCTGAAAATGACACCTTCTGCTTGCTCCTATTTCAGCAAGACCATCTTCTTTACTTGCGTACCGGAACGATAGGTAATGGAGTAGAAGTAGATGCCCGAACTGACTGTCTTTCCACTTTGATCTTTGCCGTCCCAGGTTACAGTATGATAGCCCCTATCAAGGTTTCCGATGTTGACCGGATAGTTCATCAACTCCATGTAGCTTTGGATGAGCCTTTCACCGACGCTAATGGTAAGAAATGTAATGTACACGAAATCATATTCATAACCCCATCTCAAATTACTAAGCAGGTAAAGGAGTCACT
>JBHIBM010000133.1:0-5906 GCA_046759085.1 Candidatus Zixiibacteriota bacterium | reverse complement strand
GTGACATTCATGACATCCCATCTCCTTCCAGGCTTCGTCTATATCCACAGGATGCTTGAATTCCAGCCCTGCCTGTGAAGTCGACACCTCGGCACGCTCTCCGCTTCCCTGAGAAAGGATGGTGTGACAGGAATTGCAGTCATGAGTGATGGTCAGCCCCTCTTCACTTTTGTGGTTTCCGGCGTGGCAGCGCATGCAGCCAGTATAGATAAAATGCCCGATATTGTCCGGATACTCAGACCAGCGTGCTTTCATTTCGGGAAAGATGTTCTGAGAGTAAGCCTCCTGGGTGGAGAGGATGGCCTCATCGATCACCACCCGTTTCTGGGCATAGAGTTCCGGGTATTTGGTCCTGTAATACTCGGTGATCCTGTTGGCTATGCCGCGCAGTGCGGCCTCTTTTGACTCATATTCCTCCGCCATCGTTTCCACCGTGATCTGTTTTATTTCCGGAAGGGTTGGATCGATTCGCCCGGTCAGGATCGCCCGATCGAGGGCATAATCTGGGGAGTAGAAAACGTGGCTTGGACGATCGTGACAATCCATGCAGTCCATAACCCGAGGCCTGGCAGAGGCGATTTCCTCCTCCGAAAGCGGGTTTTCGGAATCCCGATAGATCGTCATCCGGCCAGTCTGGCGATCGGTGACCTTCACCCAGGGGATCTCTTTTAAACGGTTACTGCCGGGGATGTATTCTATCTTCACGCCTATATTCATATGCCAGTGGATACCTGATGTTTGCCCCGTCTTGGGATCGCCGCCGCCGGTCTTGATCAACATATTGATCGGCCAGTGGGCATTGTTCTGGTCGTACATGTAATGGTTAAACTGACGCTGTTGGGCACCGAAAAACTTCTCCGGCCAGTGGCACTGCTCACAGGTCTCCTGGGCGGGTCTGAGATTTTTGATCGGCGTCGGTATCGGTCGAGGGTATATGTTGGCGGTCACGGCGTAAAACTGATAAAGCCCGGATAGCTTCGACTTCGCATACCACCCCGCCCCCGGTCCAATATGGCAGGCGGTGCATTTTATCCGCGCATGCGGCGAATTCTCATAGGCGGTGTGCTCCGGCTCCATGACCGCATGACATAACTTTCCGCAGAAGTCAATCGATTCGGTGTAGTGAAAAGCCTGATAGCTTCCCACGGCGCTGAGGACCAGAAACAATAACGTACCCAGGCTGAAAATCACGACCGCATTTCGATGGCGATTTTGATTGAGGTCAATATGTGGCCACTTCTCGGCGGATATCTCTCCCCCTTTCTGCCACAGGCGCCAACGGCGGTACATGCCGATGGGGATAAGAATAAGACCCACAACCAGAATTGGGGGCAATACCATGTACAGGAAAATCCCCAAATAGGGGTTGGTCAAATTCGCAAGCAAACTGAGCCCCAGCAAAAACAACAATGTGGTGCCGGAAACCAGGGCGATGACAGCTCCGGCTGAACTCATCCAGTTATAGGCAAGCCGGGGTAATTTCAATTTCTCCATGATCTGTTCAACCTTTCGCCCTTACGTGAAACTCGGTTTCCCTCAGTTGGATGAAAAGAGCTACCAGAATCTGATTGCCAAAAACGGTCCTCTGGCTGGGCATTACGGAACAACCTCTTCTTAGTTTGTAGCGGTAACATATTCCTGTTCCCAGAATGCAATGCCTTGAGGAGGTGAATTTATAAGGGCCATCTCAGTATACCATGGACTGCTGACTGTGGCTAACCACGCCTGGGTGAACTCCGACCCCCATAGTAACATCGGCAATGGTAGGGTGAGTTACACTCCAGCGCAACTGACCAGTCACCGACCTCCGTAACGAGCCGCCAGGGCCTCGATAGCGTCTATATGCTTTTTTCTCAATCTCTTGGGAGAGCACTTCCACCATCCCCCCGAATCCCAGAATCCATTTGAGGATTTCCTCCTCTCCGGCGGCCCTGGCGCTGCAAATTAAACTCCCTTCCCTGAGGAGAGTAACCCTCTCGGAGGCATGATGAATCCCGGAGAGAATCACCTTGCAGGCTTTATCCCAGAACTTAACCTTGAAATCAAACGGCTTCCCCGAATACAGTTCCCAGCTATCGGCGAAGAATTTCTCCACCGAGAAGTCAGGGTTCGGCTTGAAGCTCTCTTTTAGGGGTTGTATCTCTCGAAAACGAGAAAACCTGAACAACCTGAACTCCCTCCTGAGATGACAGAAGGCGATAAGATACCAGGCCCGACTGCGGAAAACCAACGCATACGGTTCCAAGACACGCCTCTTGAGGCCGGAAGTCAAGGAATCGTAACTGACCTCTATCAGGCGATTTCCGGTTATGGCCCCCTCAACGATTTTGAAATTTGCGCTGAGCACACTCCCGGGATCGCTGGCTTTCAGCTTAACACCCACCCTCCGGAAGGGGTCCTCTCCGGAGGAGATCGGCTTATCTTTCACGCAATTCTCCAGCTTGGCCAGCAATCTGTTCTTCACGACACGATTCTCTGGATCTTGCATAAGAGGGCTGGAGTTCAGGCTGAGACGGAGGAGGAAGTATTCCACCGTCGTGAGATTCAAGGGCGGCAAGAAGGCGTTGGGCAGAATCCGATAGCCGCGGTCGAAGTATATCGGCAGCCCGGCCTCGGCCAAGGCTGCTATGTCTCTGTAAATGGTTCTTTCGGAGACCGCACACTCCTGGGAGAGATCTTCCACCCTCTGATATCGCCGCGCCTTCAGGAGGTTTACAATCTGCAACAGCCGTTCGTACTTGGACATCTGGGGCCTCTCTGAATTCTATTCCCAAAGAAAACTAATGATCTTCTCTGGTGAAGTCAATCCGAATCGTAAGCCAATTTACCCCCTCGCGATTCTGTCGCATTTTTCTTAAGTGAAAAAACAACTCTGCATTTCGGTTTTGCACCGCAACCCGTTAGCAAGCCGAGTCTGCCTCCAAAGGGGGAGAGACTTCCCAAACTGGGGGAAAACCCCTCTTCCAACCGAGGAGGGGAGGAATTCAGCGGTTCAACTTTTGACACATTCAGAACTTCTATTTCCTTTCCTTTACCGACAACTAAACCTTGACAGCCCCGTGAACATACGTATAATGACCTATGCAAGACGTTGAACAATATAATGTTAACAGGTTGTGGAAAAGTCTCTGGCGGCGCTTACGAACTAAGTGTTTAGCTTTCCACGATGCAGTTTCTATTTGTTGATAAGTTTTTTACAGGATCCTCTTCCGGCAGGTAATTTGTTGGTACTAAACCGCTTTGTTGACCCTTACCTTTGTTGATTGTCTCTTCTGTCCCAAATGTGGAGGGAGAAGAAGATTTCAGAATATCGCGGTTTAATCCCTTCAACTCTTGTGGATAACTTATGAACTGCGAAGCAAAGGCTCTATGGGGGGATTGTCTCACATACCTTTCAGAAAGGATCAACGAGCGGAGCTTCAACACCTGGTTGAAGCCCACCAGGCCGCTGGCTCTGGAGGGGCGCAGATTGAGAATCCTCGTCCCCAACAAGTTTGTCGCCGAGTGGCTGGAACAGCATTACCTGCCGCTCATAAACGAGGCCGTGGAGAAACTTTCTGGTGAAAGACTGAGGCTCGATTTTAGTGTCGCCGAAGAGGAGTTCACCGCCGCGGTCGAAAAACCGGCAGCCGGCGGAAACTCCTCTCCTTCAGCACAAGCAGGTCTGGCTCTGGCCCGGAACGGTGATAACGGTCATTCCTCGCTGAATCCTCGCTACACCTTCGATACCTTCGTGGTCGGAGAATCCAACCAATTTGCACAGGCAGCCGCCATGGCGGTGGCGGAGGCTCCCGGCAAGACCCGCTACAATCCTCTGTTTATTTACGGCGGGGTCGGTCTGGGAAAAACCCACCTTCTGCAGGCCATCGGCCATTTCATCAAGGAGGTCTTCTACCCTTACAAGGTTTTGTATGTCACCTCCGAGAAGTTCACCAACGATTTCATCAACTCCATCAGCATCTCCAACATCGCGGCCTTCACCAACACTTATCGTATGGTCGATATTCTCCTTCTAGATGACATCCAGTTTTTCACTGGTAAAGAGGCAACCCAGGTGCAGTTTTTTCACACCTTCAACGCTCTCTACCAAAGCGGAAAGCAAATCGTTTTGAGCTCCGACCGACCTCCAAAAGAGATCGTCGGCTTAGAGGAGCGACTTCTCTCGCGCTTCCAGTGGGGACTGGTGACCGACATCCAACCCCCGGATCTGGAAACCAGAATCGCCATTTTGCAGAAGAAATGCGAGGGAGACGGTACTAATATCTCAGAAGAGATCATAACATATATCGCCGACAGCATCACCAACAACATCAGAGAACTCGAGGGTTGCTTGATCCGGCTTGTGGCTTATTCATCGCTGAAAAAAAAGCTCATCACCCTCGCCCTGGCCAAGGAGATTCTAAGAGACACCATCAAGAACGGCGCCAAAGAGGTCTCGATCGAGCAGATTCAAAAGCTTGTTGCGGAGACCTTTGAGATTCCGGAAGAGATGATGTGGGCAAAAAAGAAAACCCAGGAGGTGGTCTTGGCCAGGCAGGTGGCGATGTATCTGGCTCGCATTCTCACCAAAAGCCCGCTCAAATCGATCGGTCTGCGCTTCGGAGGCCGGGACCATTCCACCGTCATTCACGCCTGCAATCAGGTGAAGGAAAACCTCAAGCGGGACCCCGCTTTCAAGTATAAGATAGACAGTATCATCAACTCCCTTTTCGCGTGATTGATTTTTGAACAAGATTTCAAGAAGAGATACACAGACAGTCCCTTCGAGGTGGAATACTAAAGGCTTATCTACTGCGCAGAAAAGACTGTTGACAACGAGCATATTAAATGAACAGCTTCTACACCGGAATAAAATTCCTACTCTGGCAAAAAACTCACATAGAACAGGGACTCCTCCACAGAATCTACCTTTTTCAACAATTTCCACAGGAGTATTATTTATGTAGTTTGTTGTATTAAAATTATTTTATAATTAGATTAGTGTGGATATTTTGAACAGGACGAAAATTAAAATTCAGTGAGGCCATAAAATGAAATTCGCGGTCGAAAAAGAGAAGTTAGCGGAGGTCGTACAGAAAGTCTTGAATGTTGTTCCGGTCAGGTCTACGTTGCCGGTTCTATCAAATTTTCTCCTGGAGACTAACGAGAAGCAGGTCAGCCTCAAAGCCACTGATCTGGACGTCTCTATGAGTGCTAATGTAGAGGCACAAGTTAGCAAAAAGGGGGCGCTGGCGGTTCCGGCGCGGCCCTTTGCGGAGCTTGTGAGGGAACTCCCCTCGGGGAAAATCGATGTTTCCAGTACCGAGGACCGTCTGGATATCAAGTGCAAGGGAGGAAGATATAAGATTTCCAGCATTCCCGCGGAGGATTTCCCGGCCTTGCCGGAAGTCTATATCAGCAAAGCGGTGAAGTTAGACGGCGAGCGTTTGGTGAGAATGATACGAAAAAGCCTCTTTGCGGTTTCAAGGGATGAGACCCGCCCGGCCTTAAACGGGGTATTGTGGCACGCAGAGGCAGACAAGCTTCTTATGGTCGCCACCGATGGACACCGCCTGGCGAAGATCGAGCACGCGAAGACCAAGATAAAGAGATTGACCAATGATATAATTGTTCCCCCCAAGGCCCTGGACTATTTCGTCAGGATATTTGCAGACTATGAGGGGAATATCGGAGTGATTTTCGGGGAGAGTAATTTGAGCTTCGATTTCGGTGATGCGCTGTTGACCACCCGGCTGTTGGAGGGACCGTATCCCAACTACGATCAGGTCATTCCCAAGGAGAACGTCAATAAACTGGTGGTGGCCAGGGACGATTTCGGGCAGACCGTCAGGAGGGTGGCGATTCTCTCGAATGCTCTCACCCACCAGATCAAGCTTTCTCTGAAAGGCAACTCAATGGAGCTCACG
>JBHIBM010000132.1:0-5923 GCA_046759085.1 Candidatus Zixiibacteriota bacterium | reverse complement strand
CCCCGATGTGGTTGCTGCGGGGGTTTGGGCAGCTGCGCCGGGGACGAGCCGGCCGTCGGGCAAAGATCGTTCATGTAAGCACTCGCTACACCCCATTCTCATCGAGGGTGGATGAATGGATCCAGGTCAATCCCGGGACTTACGGCGCTTTAGCTCTGGGTATGGCGCATGTGATAATAAGCGAGGAGAGATACGACCCCGATTTCATCGATGGTTTCACCCTCGGTTTTAGGGAGGTGGTCGAGATCGATGGAGCTTTTGAGCCGGGTTTCAGGGATCACGTTTTAGAGAATTACAGCCCCGAAAAAGTCTCTTCCATAACCGGCGTCCCCGAAAAAACCATCATCCGGCTGAGCGAGGAATTCGCCTCCGCCAAGCCGGGCGTAACTTACGGCGGTGATGGTCCGGCCTCATATTCGAACGCGGTAACCGAGCTGGTGGCCATCCATTGTCTGAACGCCTTGGTCGGCAGCATCGACGTTCCCGGCGGCATAATGATACAAAGCTCCCCGCCCTTGAAGATCCCGAAAAGCCCCGAGGCCGACCCCCTTTTCGCCAACAACCTTAAACAGAGGAGGCTGGATGGCTTAAGGCAGGTCGCGGGACTGTCCCTGTACTCAACCGCCTCCAGGTTGCCCTCCAGACTCTCTGGAAGTTTCCCTTATCCGGTCGAGATCCTGATGTTGGTGGATTTAAATCCGGTCGAAGATTTGCCCGATTCCGGGAGCTGGAAAAAGGCCCTATCAACATTCCCGTTCGTGGTAAGTTTCTCCAACTTCATCGATGAGACCTCTAAGCTTGCCGACTTGATTATACCGCCGGGCACATTCCTGGAGAGATGGGACGGCAAAAGTGTCGATTCCAGCACCGGTTTTCCAGTATGGGGGCTTTCCAGGCCAATCTTTGAAACCCCGTTGGGAGGAATGGACCTCTCCAGCGTCATATTGGGACTCACAAACAAGATGGGGGGCAGATTGGCTGACTTATTTCCCTGGAATTCGTCTGAAGAGCTCCTGAGGGAGATGGCATCCGGGCTCAAGTTATCGCCGGGGCAATCTGATCCCTGGGATGAGTTGGTTGACAAGGGGTATTGGTCAGACGGTCCCTATAGCTTCGGCCACCAGCGCCAGGTATATAAGACTCGGGGCAACCGCTTCAACTTTTTCATGTATCCTCTGAAAGCTGCGGCCGCGGAGCTTTTCGAGAGCGGTTTCAAAAGTCCCGGCGCCACCGAGGATGGCCTTCAGCCAACCGACTTTCTCCCGAATCACCTCTCTCCGGAATTTGCCGAATCCGGGCCGGACTATCCCCTCCACCTGGAATTGTTTGGCACCACCATCACTGGCCACGGTCGGTTCTCCTTTTTGGAGGGTCTTCGAGAGATACAGGAACTTGGAATCAATAAGAGCTGGGGGAGGTGGCTTCTTATGAATCCCGACACTGCAGAGAAGTTCCGCTTGAAGGAGGACACCGAAGTCTGGGTGGAATCTTCGACCGGAAAGATCTTGGCCCTCGCGAAAAGGCTCGAGGGGATGAGGGAGGACAGCGTTGGCCTGGTTTTCGGCCAGGGCAGAGGAGATGAGAGGCGCGATCCCCGATTCAAAGCGACGGCATTCTCACTTCTGGCGGAGTTGATATCCCCTCTGGGTGGGGGATATTCTTGGGGCGGAACCAGAGTAAGAGTTTACAAGGCATAACGATGGCTCGCTGGGGAATGGTAATCGACATAGACCGTTGCACCGGTTGCCAGGCATGCGTTGTGGCCTGCCGGCAGGAAAACAATATCCCCGAGATCGGTCCCGAGCAGGCTGCCATGGGGCGTGGTATCTACTGGATGCAGATGATAGAGGAGCGGGAAGGTGGTCACGACGAGGGCCGCACCAGGTATATTCCCCGACCATGCATGCATTGCGACAACCCCCCGTGCGTCAGAGTCTGCCCGGTGGGGGCGACCTACAGAAACCCGGAAGGGTTGGTGGCGCAGATTTATGCCCGGTGTATCGGCTGCCGTTACTGCACCGCCGCTTGTCCGTACACGGTCAGGTATTTCAACTGGTATGAGCCGGAATGGAGGCCGCCCCGGGACAAATACTTGAATCCCGATGTTTCCGTGCGTTCGAAAGGGGTGGTGGAGAAATGCAGTTTCTGCCTTCAACGCATCAGAAGGGCGAAACGCAAGGCCAAAGAGGAGAACCGGGAATTGGTGGACGGTGAAGTCGTCCCCGCCTGTGCTGAAACCTGCCCCTCGAAAGCGATCTACTTCGGCGACCTCGATGATCCCAGAAGCGAGGTTTCGAGGTTATCCAAGAGCCGCCGGGCTTTCCGGCTGGAGGGGTTTCTGGGGACGAAACCAAAAGTAATTTATCTGAGAGAAGGAGAATGGAGTGAGGCATAACGCCGCAGTGGTAGCCCCACCGGTACCCGTCGATCATCCTTTGGTTAAGCCAGTAGCGGTATCCGGGCGGGGTTTCTATATCACTGCATTTGCCCTACTTATTGTCATCGGCTGGGCCTTTTTCGCCTGGCTTACACAATTCCTCAGAGGTCTGGGAGTAACCGGTATGGACCGCCCGGTTTACTGGGGTGTATATATTACTAACTTCGTCTTTTTCGTCGGCATCAGCCACGCCGGAACCCTGATTTCGGCCATCCTCAGAGTTACCGGATCTGAGTGGCGCCGTCCCATAACCAGAGCCGCGGAGGCCATCACCGTATTCGCCCTGATGGTGGGCCCGATAAATGTGTTCTTCGATCTCGGACGCCCGGATCGAGTCTTAAACATGTTCTTCCACGGCCAGCTCCATTCACCACTCATGTGGGACGTTATCTGCATTGGGCTCTATCTGGTTTCAAGCCTCCTCTACCTGTATCTGCCGCTGATACCCGATATCGCCGAACTCCGGGACGCCGGGGTCAGGCCCCGCTGGTTTTATGGTTGGCTCTCCCTCGGTTGGCGCGGCACCGAGAGGCAGAAGCATTTACTGGAAAGGCTAATCGGCATAATGGCCATAGCCATCATCCCGATTGCGGTGTCGGTTCACACCGTGGTCTCCTGGGTTTTTGCCATGACCGTCCAGCCGATGTGGCATTCCACTATTTTTGGCCCTTATTTCGTGGTGGGAGCCATTTTCACCGGCATAGCCTCTATTCTCATCGCCATGGCGATTTTACGAAAGGTCTATCACCTCGAGGATTACCTGAAACCGATCCATTTCAACAATCTCGGCATCTTGCTTTTGGTGATGGCCTGCCTCTGGCTATATTTCACCTTCGCGGAATATCTCACCACCTTTTACGGCGGGGAACCAGCACATATGGCGGTTTTCTATTCTAAGCTAAAAGGCGAGTTCGCTCCCATGTTTTGGACTATGGTAGTTCTGTGTTTTATCCTCCCCTTCGTCATACTGGCCATTAGGAGATTCCGAACCATATCGGGGACCGTTGTCGCCTCCATATCCGTCAATATCGGGATGTGGCTTGAGAGATACACCATCGTGGTCCCCTCCCTTTCCAACCCTCGCCTGCCCATCACCGATATAAGCTACGCTCCCTCCTGGGTGGAATGGTCCATCACCGCCGGCTGCTTTGCGGGGCTGACGTTATTCTATGTCTTATTCTCGAAGATATTCCCCATAATCTCGATATGGGAGTTGAAAGAAGGGGGCTTGGAAGTTGCCGCCGGTACCGTGATTACCGGCGCGAGAGTCTCAGAGAGAAAGGAAAAAAGATGAGAAGAGCAGACTTCTATCTCCTCATTGTGGCGGTAGTTCTGTATCCATTTGGGCCCGCCGGAGCCGGGAATCCGGAGGAAGGCCGGAAATTATTTCTGACCTTCTGCTCCGCCTGTCATGGCCCCACCGGAAAGGGTGATGGCGAGGCCTCAAAATACCTGGAGCTAAAGCCGCAGGACTTCACCGACCAGAGCATTATGGTCGAGATTTCCGATCAAGGCCTTTTCAATTTCATTCGCGGCCCCAACAACAGATTTCATGGGGCTCGCTTCCTTCCGGGGTTTCAACTCAAGCTGACGGAGGTGCAGATCTGGGATCTGGTCTCGTTTATCAGGACTCTTCACACCAAACCGAAGGGAGATCCGATAAACGGCCGCAAACTGTATCTAACCTATTGCTCCACATGCCACGGTCGTGAGGGCGATGGCAAGGGGGAGGCCGCGGAGTTTCTGGAAAGAAAGCCCACCTCCCACACCGACAGCCAGAGGATGTCGAAGAAGACTGACGAAGAGTTATACAACATCATATCCCGGGGCGGCGAGGCCGCCCACAAGTCTAAAACCATGCCACCCTGGACCACGACTCTATCGACCCAGCAGATTTGGGATCTGGTGGCATTTATTAGAACCTTACACCGGCAATCCGATTTCGTTGGGGTGGCCTTCAACGCGGCAAAGAATTTTGCTCGATATTGCAGTGTCTGCCACGGTCAAAATGGGAAAGGCAACGGCACCATCGCGGCGGCATTAAACCCGCGTCCCAGAGACCTATCGGACCCTAAATACGCTGCCTCCCACTCCCGCCTGGACATCTATTTTGCCACTATGGGCGGGGGCAAGGCGGTCGGCAGATCACAGTACATGCCCCCCTGGGGAGAAGTTCTTTCTGAGCAGGAAATATGGGACCTGGTGAGTTATGTCATCTCGCTCTCAAAAAAGTGAGGACAAATATCAAATGTTTTTCACTTTTTCAATTACGCTGAAACCAAACCAAGAGACCCCACGCCTGGGCGCCGGTTAAGTATCAACATGAAGGAGGTCGTGAAAGATCGGTTCTTAAGTCGGCGGGGTGCTAAGCTGCTGCTTTTGGCAACAGCTGTTCTGGTGAGCTGTAGTTCTCCCGGGGAGGACATTAATCGTTCCCCCATTCGCATCGGAGTGGTCCTGTCGCTGAGCGGAGAGAGGGAAACATACGGTCGGGATTGCTTAAACGGCATTCAGATGTCGATCGACCTGGCCAACATTATGGGTGGAGTAAAGGGGAGAAACCTGGAGTTGGTCGTGGAAGACGACGGTTCATCGACCGTCAGGACCATGGAAGCGGTACGAAGGCTGGCCTCCGACAGAACCGTATTGGGTATCATCGGGGGCACCAGCAGTAAGCTGGCTCTAACGGGAGCCAGCGTGGCACAAGAATTGAGAATCCCCTTCATTTCTCCTGTGGCCACCAACCCTAATGTGACCGCGACAGGTTCTTACATTTCGAGAATATGCTTCATAGATCCATTTCAAGGCTCTGCATTGGCGGAGTATTCTCATAATCTTCTGAAGTTGGGGAAGATGGGAATAATCTTTGACCCCGAGGACGAATACTCACTGGGACTGGCGACCTATTTCAAGAAACGTTACCTCGAAGAGGGGGGAGAGCTTCTTTTTGAGATATTTCAGACCGAGGCCGATCTGGATTCAACGGCCATTGTGGCGGCTATCAAGGAGAAGAAACCGGACGCTGTATTTCTGCCCGGCTATCACAAGCAGGCGGCCGAATTGGTTAGACTTGTGAAACCGGAGGGATTGGAAGTGGCGATGTTGGGGGGGGACGGCTGGGAATCTCCGGAATTCGACCAGGCGACCGCAGACATCTTGAGTGAAAACGATCAGGTATACATCACTACTCACTTCTCACCCGATAACACCAAGCCTCTGGTGCAGCGTTTCGTCGCGGATTACAGATCCCGCCACGGGAAGGTGCCGACAGCGTCGGCCGCCCTGGGCTATGATGCCGCCGGAGTGGTCTCTGAGGCTTTGAGGAGGACGCCGCAATTGTCCCGAAATGCCTGTTCTGAGGCCATCAACTCGACCACAGATTACAACGGGGTTACCGGCACCATCTCACTCAATGAGAAGAGGAACCCGATGAAGGAAGTGGTCATCCTCAAGGCTTATGGAGGCGGGTTCATCTTTGAGGCGACT
>JBHIBM010000131.1:0-5981 GCA_046759085.1 Candidatus Zixiibacteriota bacterium | reverse complement strand
AGAAGCGGGAATATCGATTATGCCGCCGTGGAAAGCGAAGACGGTCTCTTCTACGGCCTGCAGTTCCACCCCGAGGTCAAGCACACCGAATACGGCAAAAAGATTCTCCGCAACTTCGTCCACAACATATGCGGTTGCCGCCCAACCTGGACTCCGGCTTCATTCGTACGCAGAACCGTATCAGATCTGAAAGAACAGATCGGCAACCAGAAAGTGATGTTGGCCCTCTCCGGCGGGGTCGATTCTTCGGTCTGTGCCCTGCTCTTACATCGGGCCGTGGGAAGAAAGCTAGTCGCCATCTTCATCGACAACGGTCTTTTGAGAAGCGGGGAAAAAGAGGAGGTGATCGAGACCTTCAGAGGGAAAATTGACCTCAATCTCAGGGTAGTCGATGCCTGCAAAGATTTCCTGGAGAGATTGAAGGGGGTAATAGACCCGGAGGAAAAGAGGAGAATCATCGGTCACGCATTCATAGAAGTCTTCGAGAGGGAGGCAAAGAAACTGGGAAGGGTCAAGTTCCTAGCACAGGGGACCCTCTATCCCGACCTGATTGAGAGCGTCTCCTTTAAGGGACCTTCGGCGGTCATCAAATCGCACCACAACGTCGGCGGATTGCCAGAAAGCTTCTCTCTGAGGCTGATTGAGCCCTTAAGGGAGCTCTTCAAAGACGAGGTTCGTCTGGTGGGAAAAGAATTGGGTCTGCCGAAGACCATCCTGGGTCGCCATCCCTTCCCCGGCCCCGGGCTTGCCGTCAGAGTTCTGGGAGAGGTGACAGAGCAGAAACTGAGGTTATTGCGACAGGTGGACTCTATCTTCATCCAGGAGCTCAAAGGGAATAGAGTCTACGACCAGGTCTGGCAGGCCTTCGCGGTTTTGCTGCCGGCCAAAAGTGTCGGCGTCATGGGAGACGAGAGGACCTATGAAAATGTGGTCGCCCTGCGTGCCGTCACGAGCAGCGACGGCATGACCGCCGACTGGGCTCGTCTCTCCCACGAGGTCTTATCCGGAATCTCCAGCCGGATAATAAATGAGGTCCAGGGGGTGAACCGGGTGGTCTTTGACATCAGCTCCAAACCCCCCGCCACCATAGAGTGGGAGTAAAAAATCTCAAAAATCATTTGATATTTTTCATTTTGGGCTTATCTTATGTCAGGTTATTGTTCTCTACTTAGGGAAAAGGGGTTCACGATTTGAGCTTTCGATCTTTCATGCCTGCTGTGGAGTGACAGATGTCCTCAGGGAAAATCTTAGTCGTGGATGATGAGCTTTTCGTTCGGGAGCTGCTCTCAGAATTTCTCAACAAACAGGGATACCAGGCGGAGGTGGCCGAAAGCGGTCCGGCCGCCTTAGAGATTGCCAAGCACAGATACGTCGAGGTCGCTCTTATAGATTTGAAGATGGAGGGGATGGACGGACTTGAAACCTTAAAGGAGCTGCGCAAAATCGACGATAAGATTCTGGCCATAATCATGACCGGCTATCCCACCCTGGAGAGCTCCATCGAGGCCCTGCGCTCAGGGGCATACGATTATGTCGTCAAGCCGTTCAAATTGGGGGATCTTAAGACCACCATCGACAAAGCCGTAAAGGAATACCGCTTGAAGATGGAAATCGGGGAGCTGCAGCAGCGGATAAAGACTATTGAGTCCGAGCTGAAGCGCTACCAGGATATGGCGGAAACAGAGAAGCTCAAAACGACTCCCCCTGAGGTTAGAGAGGACAAGATCAAACCGGGAGTGCCGACCGGAGTTAGTCCCGCCACAAAGGAGACGGAACTTATCAAACTTCTGGAGAAGCTGGGGGAGCTGAAGGAGAGAGGGCTTCTGACCGAGAGGGAGTTCGACAAATTGAAAGCACAACTCCTATCGGAGTCTAAGAAATAGCTGGCAACTTGCGACGGTGGGATTGAGTTTCTAAAGACGTGATATGTAACCTTAAGGGCTAAAAGTTTCTACTCTACCTCTCTAAATAAGAGGCCGCTTTTCGCGGTCACGGTTCATCTTCTCTTTTCAGGGTAAGCTCTTCGATACGGAAAGACCAGGGAGGGAGATGTCAGGGAATCGGAAAAGGGACAAAGCTCATCGGAAAACTTCCAACACCACTGGGGGGAGAGCGGGTAGGTTTTCCCCTTTGATTGGACAGTTACCCTCTCCGAGGCTTTTCCACGTCTTGGGGGTGGCATTAGATGAGTAGAGAGAAAAAGGATCATAGCAAGGAAGTCCCGCAGGAGCAGTTCGCCGATTTCGCCAACTCCTTCGCCTCCTTCAGTACCGTGACGGCTAAGCTGCACCAAGCTTACAAGGACCTGCAGGAGAAATTCGAGTATCTCAATCTGAGACTGGAGGCGACTAACAGGGATTTGCGCCAGAGCTTGGTGGAAAAGGACCGGATCTCCAGCTACCTCAACAACATCTTGGAGAGCATCAACAGCGGGATGATCGTCATAGATTTGACCGGCAAGATTACTCTGTTCAATGGTCCTGCGGAGGAGATAACCGGTCACAAAGCAGAGGAAGTCGTAGGTAAACACTACAACGAGGTGATGAAAAGCACCGAAGACAAACCTAACTGCTTATCTGCTCTGTCCTTAGAAGCGACCTGCAGTAACGAAGAGAAGCTGATCTACACCGCCGCCGGAGACCCTCTGCCGACCTCTTTTTCAACCTCCCTTCTGAGGGATTCGGAGGGGAACATCATCGGGGCGGTGGAGGTCTTCGCCGACATATCCGAGCTAAAGCGCTTAGAGGAGGAGGTGGAGCAGGTATCGGCTCTGGCGGCTGTGGGAGAGATGGCCGCCACCATCGCCCACGAGGTCCGCAATCCCCTCGGTGGCATTGCCGGCTTTGCCGCCCTCTTAGAGCGAGACCTCCCCGAGGCTGACCCCCGAAGAAGATTGGTTGAAAAGATCATTCAGGGGGTTGACCATCTGAACGAGACTGTAGCGGAGCTTCTGGATTTCACCAAGCGCATAAGGGTCAATCCCCGCAAGACCGACTTCGTGAAGTTCGTGGAGGAGACCGTCGGAGCCTTCGAGGCCGGCCTGAAAACCAGGAAATCCGGGGTCACCATCCGCAGGGGATATGGTGACACCCGCTTGGTGACCGGTTTCGACCCCGAGCTCTTTAAGCGGCTCCTGCTCAACTTGCTCACCAATGCCGCCCAAGCCATCCCGGAGGCAGGATCGATTGAGGTGAACGTCAGGACCGCCCCCGAGAGAGCCAGTGAACTCACCGCCGATCAGAAAAGGGGGGAGAAGGAGTTCATCGAGCTGGAGGTGCGTGACTCCGGGGTGGGAATATCTCCCGAGATAAGGGACAAGATCTTCACCCCCTTCTTCTCCACTAGGGAGAGCGGCACCGGGTTGGGGCTGGCTATGGTGAAAAAGATCATCGAAGTCCACGATGGGGATATAGAGGTAGAGAGCCAGCCTCAGCGTGGCTCCAAATTCGTCGTCAGGTTCCCCAAACGTGAAACTTTGTAGGTAAGGCTATCGCTCTCCAGCGGAATTCGAGCTCGAGGAGATGTTGAAGGATTTCAGAATACTGGTTGTTGAGGATGACTGCCTGATGCGGGAATTCTTAGAGGAGACCTTGCTCCGCGCCAAGTATGAAGTGGAGAGTGTCGGCTCCGGCCCGGAGGGGCTAAGTTGCATCCAGAATGGAAGTTACGATCTGATTCTGACCGACATCAAGATGGCGGAGGTTGGGGGGATGGAAATCCTGGTGGAGGCCAGCCGTCAGCTCCCAGACTGCAAGGTCATAATGATGACCGCCTACGGTACCATCGAAAATGCCGTGGAGGCCATGAAATTGGGGGCCTTCGACTACCTCACCAAGCCCTTCTCCGCCGACGCCATCGAGGTGGTGGTCAAGAGGGCCTGGGACTATCACTCTTTGTTGCTGGAAAACCGCAGGCTTAAATCTGAACTGGTGGACAGGTACAGCTTCCGCAACGTGATCGGCAAGACTCCTAAGATGCAGGAGATCTTCGATCTGGTCACAACCGTGGCCCCGACCAAATCCACAGTCCTCATCACCGGGGGCTCCGGCACCGGCAAGGAGTTGATTGCCAGGGCCATACACTACCACAGCGACCGCAAGGAGGCCCCCTTCGTCAAGGTAAACTGTCCCGCCTTGCCGGAAACCCTGATAGAAAGCGAGCTTTTCGGGCACACCAAGGGAGCCTTCACCGGCGCCGACCAGAACAAAACCGGTCGCTTCGAGGAGGCAAACTCCGGCACCCTGCTTTTAGACGAGATAAGCGAGATGTCCTCCGGGATTCAGGCCAAGCTACTTCGGGTCCTGCAGGAGGAGGAGTTCCAGCGGCTCGGCTCCGGGGAGACCATTCCGACCGACGTCAGGGTAGTTGCGACCACCAACAAGGACCTCCGGCGATCCATAAAAAGGGGGAGCTTTCGGGAGGACCTGTACTATCGTCTGAATGTTGTCCGTATACACCTACCCCCCTTAAGGGAGAGGAGAGCAGATATTCCCCTGCTGGTAAATCACTTTCTGGAGAAATACTCTTCCAAGAACGACAAGAAGATCGCCGGCATCTCGGAGACGGTCCTGGAGGCTTTTTATGCCTACCACTGGCCGGGGAATGTCAGGGAGCTTGAGAACTTCGTCGAGAGGGCGGTGGTTCTCTCCAAGGAGGAGAAAGAGCTTCTGGAGCTGGAGGATTTTCCACCGGAGCTGGTCACTTTCAGAGCCGAGGGCGGCGAGGAGACGGTTAAGCCGGGACAATCTCTAATGGAGATAGAAAAGGCCTTGATTCTGAAAACCTTGGAGGCTTATCGGGGGAACCGCTCCAGAACTGCCAAGGTGTTGGGAATATCCACTCGCACCCTTCGGAACAAGCTTGCAGAATACGGCCTGAAGAAGGACAGCTACTACCAACCCAAGCTGTCGGTTTGATTTCAGTCCATATACTTGACGGGGGGGAACTCTCATTTGCTGGCAGATTGTGAGTTTTGCCGCTGGGACCTTTGAGTAGCCCTCTCGAATCTGGGATAGATTCACGTTAACCTGCTATTTTGGATGAGCTAACACCGATGTTTCACGTGAAACATTTCAAATGGAGACTATTTCCCCTTCTCAACTCAGAACCATGAAATGAACTCATACGGTAGTGCGGTGAATTCATCTCCGCAACAACCCGGGTCGGATAAATTCCGACCCCTACGGACTGGAGAGATGTCTGAGGATGCCTCCGCGGGATGTTGGAACCGGCTCTTGAATTGATGAACTGACCACTGAGTCGATGCCCAACAACAAAAGCGGAATGAAGAGGACTTCCAAACGCGTTTCGGAACAGATAATTCACTGTCACAAATGAACGTACACGGATGTTTGACGTGAAACATTTCGAATGGGGAACTATATTCCCTTCTCAACTCGGGATCGTCAAATAAACTCACCCCGCAAGGCAGGGAATTCATCTCCGTTCGGATCCGTATGGACCCGCAATAACTGGGGTCGGATAAATTCCGACCCCTGCGGACTGTCGGCGAAAACTCGGAATGCCACCTGACAAACTCTAATTAAACTCCAACCACTAAGCACTAACCAGTATCTGTTTTGAGACCTTTCTCCAGAATTTCAAGTATGGAATGTCGGGTATGATATTCGGGGGCGGTAAGCACCACCTGCTTCAGCTTGCGGCTCTCGAGATTTATGACTATTGGGGCCAGGAGGTTAGCGGTCATCTTCTCGGCTTTCCCGGAAGGGATGGTGACAATCACTAGTTGCCTGACCTTCTCGAGGTTTTCTATCTGAAGCTCTTTGACCACCTCCTCCGGTATTTCAACTCGGTATTCCGGCAGGAAAACTAGGGGGTCAAGAAGGGTGAAGACAACGTCCGGCTTCTCTATTGACTGTAAACACTGAAACGGTTCCATCCCCGGGAAGGAGAGCAGGAGAAACTGCTTGAGATCCGCAAAAGCGAAAAAGCCGGTTGTGGCGGTGAGAATCTCTGCCTCC
>JBHIBM010000130.1:0-6015 GCA_046759085.1 Candidatus Zixiibacteriota bacterium | reverse complement strand
GCATCGTCATAGTAAAGTCATCATTTTGAATACTCGCCGTCCAGGCCTACTCCTTTTTCGGCCTCCAGGGGTGCATCCGGCTTCAAACCCGGTTGAGTCCAGATGCTATTGTTCTTGGCGAAAGGTTTGGCGTAGGTGTCATTGCCCCCGGTGTCTAAAAAAAGCCCCAGGCAGAGAAGATGGTCGCGGAGATAACCTCGGGTGCCGATGTTCGCCCGACCGAGAGTGATCTGACCAGTGGGGTTGTAGGTGTCGTCGCCCCTCTTGTCCCAGAAGATGCCGATGCCGTTGGCGTTGCCTCCACCCAGACTCAGATTGGGGCAATCGTAAATGTCATTCCCATCCTCTTCTAAGAGGAATCCTAAGGTGAAATCGTGTCCGGCACCCTGAGCCATGTTCATGGTGGCGATATAGTGGTCGTTCCCCTTGACGTCGTTCAAGATCCCCAAACCGAAGTGGGCCCCGGAACCCTACACATACCAGATCCCCTGATAGAGGTCGTTGCCTTCCTCATCAGCCAGAAGCCCGATGGCATACCAGTAGGCACAACCCTGAGCAAACAGCCCCGCAGAGTAGTTGTCGTTCCCGGCATTATCCAGCAGAATCCCTATGCCTCCACCCAATGAGTGTCCGTCGGAGATGTCGGCTCTCCTGCCGAAACCCACCCCCTGAGAGAGACTGCTGTTGTGTTCCTTGGTTTGAGAGGCGGGGAAATCGACCTTTTTGTCCTCGGCAACGTAGTTGTCGTCACCGTCCAATTCAACCAGCAGACCCAGCCCCTTGGTGAAGCCGTAACCCTGGGAGGTGGTGAAGGCGTAATAGCTGTCATCTCCCGAGAGGTCCGAGAGGACCCCGATTCCGAACGCACCGGAGCCCTGGGAGGAGGTGTAAGCGGCGTAGTTGTCGTTGCCGCTCTTATCCAGAAGTATCCCCACCCCAAAAAGCCCGCTCCCTTGAGCAAGATTGACCCCGCTGTAATCGTCGTCTCCCTCCAGGTCGACCAAATAAGCGTAACCGAAAACGCCCCCGCCGAAGGAGGGCTTCTCTTCTGAGAAGGAGACATACTTGTCCACCCCGGCCAAATCAATCAACACCGAATAGGGATGCGAGAAGGAAAGCGTCGCCGCCCCTCCGAGGTAGGTGTCATCCCCCCCGGTGTCTATTATCAGAAAGTAGTTCTTGTCCCCGGCGTAGTGATTCTTTTGCCCTCCGTTCAAGGAAATGACACCCAAGGGAGTGTCGAACTCGAAAGAGAAACTCACCTTTTCTGTGAAAGTGCTTAAGGAATCGCAGGCGGCATCCACCGCCAGAGCCAGATCTTCTGCCCCGGAGTAGAGATAACGGTAGTCGACAGACTCAATCAGCCTGTAGATTCCCGGGGAGAAAAGATCCTCGTCGCTGGAGAGCATCTTGGTGATCTGCTGATACATATCCTCCATATCAAAGAGCCCCATGGCCTCGTAGAAGGCCAAATCCCTCCAGGCCAAGCTGTCACCGATGGCACGGACCAACATCGCCGCCTGAAGAGAGACGGTAGCGGGCACCTTCCCGACTCTGGATTCTAATCTCGATTTCTCCTCCCCGCTCATTTCCGTGTCAGCGCTTTCGTAAAGGTAGACTATGGCGTCAAAGAGGGGATTTTCGGTCCTGCACCTCCTGTAGAATTCCGGAACAGGGTTGTTGAAATCGTAGACTCCGCGGCGCACTCCGCAGGCGAGTCTGAGGTTAGAGAAGACTATTAGATGATGTAAAGAGCCGGGCTTTTTCTTGATGACCTTCTTCAGATAATCGAGATAGTTCGGGATTTTGAAGGGTTCGGAGTGGAGGGTATAAAAAAGAGGCAGGCTGAACTCATCCCCTCCGAAGTTCGACATATCTTTGTAATCGAACCTCATGCTCTCCTTAGTCAATCCCACCTCCTTCAAGGCAAGCTCAAATGGATCCTGGGCAAAGCTGAGACAACGAAAGATGAACAGGCAGGCTACCATAAGAAAGATGGCATTCTTGCACATTTTCATACTCTTTCTTCGAACGAGAGGCATTCGACCCTGAACATAAAAACCGCTTCCGCCAGTGTCAACAGCAAAACTCATTAGCCCCCTTGATCCTCACACCAACAGGGTATTGGAATCATCCCATAGTCACTTCGGTCCTTTTGCCTGCCGCTCCCCGGCAATTCTGCCTCCGGCATTTCAAAGTGAGGTTAAGCCCGCTGTCGGCAATCAGTTAGAAAGCTCCCACCCTTTTGCCCACCGGAATATAAAATGATGGCACAGGAGTTGCAAAAACCTCCTCAAACGGAGGTTCCAAACATGACCAGATTTGATTTGCGAACCGAACTCTTACGCACCTCCGGCTTGAGCGGCAATCCGCATTGTCCCTTCTGTGGCTCTCGGATGGGGAAGTTTGGAGGGAAGTTCCACTGTCCGGGGTGCTTCGGCGAGGTGAGAAGTAGCACCTACAATCTGTCGAACTCACCGATGGAAAGGCAACTTGTATCCTCGAATCGACTCCCATCTTACGACACCAATCGGCAGAGCTTCCTGAGCTTCTTGAAAACGCTTCGAGCTTTCTCACCACCGTTGGATTGACAACTGAAAGTTGCCCCTCTATCTTTGCTGTGGGTTCGAACCATCTTTCAATCGTCTGGCTGAAATGCCGCCTCGTGCCGATAGATGCGAGCTGAGAGCCTGATTGTGAGAGGGTTCGGGCTCCGCTCGAAGAGATTGGAGACCTTGGTGCCGGATGAAATCGACCCCCGCTCCCCCTTTTTCGTGGGCCGAAGACAGGGGCCTTACTTAGAGATAAGTGGGAAGAGGCTGGTGATCTTCTGCTCCAACGACTATTTGGGGCTTTCCTACCATCCCGGGGTTAGAGGAGCAGTTCTCGAAGCCCTGGAGGCATTTGGGGCCGGTTCCGGAGGCGCCCCCTCCACCTCCGGCTTTACCCGTCTGCATCACGAATTATCAGAAGCCACAGCAGAATTCAAGCATCGGGAGTCTGCGCTCATTTTCTCCTCCGGCTATCTCGCCAACCTGGGAGCCCTGTTTGCTCTCGGTGACCGTGACACTCTCTTCCTCTGTGACCGCCTCAATCACCCCAGCCTCCTCGATGGAGTGAAGTTATCGAAGGGCGATCACAAGATATACGAACATCTCGACCTAGACCACCTGGAATCCCTTTTGAGGAACCTCAAAGGTTACAAGACCCGCATCATTGTTACCGACTCGGTTTTCAGCATCGACGGGGATGTTGCCCCCCTGCCAGAAATTGTCGAGCTCGCCAAAAAGTACAAAGCCTTGACCTTCTTCGACGAGGCTCATGCCACCGGCACTGTTGGAGAAAAGGGCGGAGGCATCGAGGATCTCTTCGGCGCTCGCGGGAGCGTTGATCTCCTCTCCGGCACCTTCAGCAAAGCCTTAGGATCACAGGGGGGATTTGTGACCGCCTCCTCCAGGACCACCGCTTACCTTAAAGGAAAATGCCGCCATTATCTCTATTCCACCTCCCTTTCACCCCTCTGTTGCGCCGCCGCCCTGGAATCATTGAGAATCCTGAGTGCCCAGCCAGAATTGGTGACTACGATGCGCTCCAGTTTCGACTTCATCAGAGAGAATCTGAGGCGATTGGGGCTCTCTCTCCCGGAGAGACCGGCTCCGATTCTGCCGGTGCTGTTTGGCGATGCCGGCAAAACCAGAAAGGCGGCAAAGGAGCTCTACCTTCGTGGGATTTTCATCGCTCCCCTCACTCCCCCCAGCGTCCCCGAGGCAGGAAGCCGATTGCGGATTACCACAATGGCAACCCATACCGAAGCGGATCTGAGAATCTTGGTTGGTGCCTTCCATGAGGTCTTAAAGGAGCTGAAGGACTGAGAGAGCACAAAACATCACCAAGAGCAAGCTTTCTCTGACGGGAACGGTCACGGCAATCGCCTATCATACTCATCGAGCATAACTCAGCGGCTCGGGCGAGAGGGGTTTCGCCGCCGATTTTGCCCTCTCGAGAAGGGGCTTGCTTACGAAAATCCTGGATGGAGTCGGAGGCGGCGACCTTGAAGAACCTTGCGGGTTTCGTTCCCGCGGGGTTCTTTCCTTACAGACTTCAACGAACCAGAAGAGAACATAATCAGGCCTTGTGTGAAGCACCTGCCGGTTCACTCCATTTTACAGCTTCTTTCAATCGCTTGAGCCCTTTACCGATAAAGTAACAGAGAGGCGATAAGGTGAGAACCACTATCGAAAAAGACAGAGTTGAGATTTCAGCTCCAACACCAAGTTCGGTCAAGACTTTTTCCTCAGGCCTGAGGGAGATACTCCCACTTCTACTTTTAGGGCTGGTTCTGCTTCTGACATACCTTCCGGTCGTGGTCGATCTGGTGCAGGACTGGTGGCAGGACCCCAACTACTCCCACGGATTCCTGGTTCCCTTTGTGTCAATCTACCTGGTTTACAAGAAGTGGCCAGAGTTGGCCATAAGCGAGAAGAAATCCTGCTGGTGGGGGCTAACCCTTCTGATTTTCGGGCTGTTGCTTCTGATTTTAGGCACCGCAGGAGCGGAGTATTTCACGGTGCGCTTCTCTCTCGTGGTAGTACTTGCTGGGTTGGTCGCCTACCTGTACGGGAGAAAGACCCTGGGGCTCCTGCTGGTTCCTATCTGTTACCTCTTATTCATGATACCGATCCCCTACACTATCTATTACTCCCTTACCCTGCCGATGCAGCTGTTTGCGAGCAAATGCGCAGTGGGAGTTCTGCAGTTCTTGGGCATACCGGTGTTCAGAGCGGGGAACATCATCATCTTACCGAATTACTCTCTGGAGGTGGGAGAGGCTTGCAGTGGCTTGCGCTCCCTGGTGAGCTTGATGGCATTGGGCTTCCTGTTCGCCTACCTGAGTCGGAAGCGCAACCTCAATCGCGCCATACTCTTCGCCTCCACCCCAATCATCGCCATAATCGCAAACGTTTTTCGGGTGAGCACAACAGCTCTGGGAGCCTATGCGGTAAGCCCCAAGTTAGCCGAGGATTTCCTGCACAAGCTTTCGGGGCTTTTAGTATTCGTATGCTCGGTTGTCTGTCTCGTCATTCTGGGAGGGATTTTGAGTTGGGTCCAAAAGAGAAAAGAATCTTAGTTGCCTGTATCCTCATATTCTTGGCTGCTCTTTTCACCTACAAGCTCCGTTACGGTCGAGCCGAGGCGGAGAGTCTACCGCGACTTGACTCCATCCCCCTCGATTGCCAGGATTGGAGAGGCCAGGATTTCCCGTTGGATGAAAGAACCTCCGAGATCTTAGGAGCGGATCTCAATTTGAATCGCAGATACGCCAACGGCGAAGGGCAGACGGTGTGGCTCTTCCTGAGCTACTTCAAAGACCAGAGATATGGTTCTCAGATACACTCGCCTCAGAACTGTCTTCCCGGGAGCGGTTGGGCGATTGTCCAAAAGGAGATGGTGAAGTTGAAAACCGGGGGGGATAGGTTGGAGAGCAGGCTGCTTGAAGCAAGAAAGGGGGAGAAAGAGGTAAAGGTCTATTACTGGTTTCTGACCCGCGGCGGCACCTTAGCAGATGAGTATGCCTTAAAACTGGATCTGGTCTCTAACGCCCTAAGAGGTCACCCCACCGACGCCCTTTTCGTCAGACTCACGACCGACGCGGAGCTGGCGATAGTCGAGGGATTTCTAAAGATGATGTGGCCGCATATGTCAGGACTGTTGACTTCTCAAAACCGTGCAGGCGTTGCCGAGTAGTTGTGAGTTAAGAAAGAACCAAAAACGCCACATTTATGGCCGAGCCCATCTTCACATTCTGGCAAGGTTTATAGTCACTGGGCCAAGACCTGAACCAACATATTGACTGCATCAAATATGTCCTGATCGCGGCACTCCTCGCAGATTACACCTCGACCCGCTTCCACTACGCCAGTTTCTACATTGACCAGTCGAGCGTTGAATACATAGCTTGAGCCTAGTGCGCCCACACTGCAAAGTAATACGTAATCGGCATTTAACATTTTACCT
>JBHIBM010000129.1:0-6032 GCA_046759085.1 Candidatus Zixiibacteriota bacterium | reverse complement strand
GTAATAGATTCACAAAATTTCAGATAACTTAAAATAACCGAGATACTTCGTTTATGCTCCTAAATTGGCAACTTTGCGAAGCACTTCCTTTATGCACCACTTTAGGCAGCGTTCAGCACATATCTCATTTAGAGCCCTTTTGCTATTTCTTCAAGAGTTTACCAATTTAGCCCCCCAGTTTACTGGCGTCAATAGTGAAGAAACCCTCCGGCAAGGTCAACTCCTCTTTCAGGAGCTCCCGGCTGATGACCAAACGCTGTATTTCCGAGGTGCCCTCCCCGATCTCGCAGAGTTTGACGTCGCGCCAGTATCTTTCCACCGGCGAGTGGTCGGTGGAATAGCCGTAGGCCCCCATTATCTGGATTGCCTGATAGCAACACCAGTTGCCGATCTCGGAGGCGTAGAGCTTGCACATCGCCGATTCTTTGGCATACCAGACGCCCTTGTCCTTGAGGATAGCGGCGTGGTAAATCAGATGTCGGGCGGCTTGAATATAGGTGGCCATATCCGCCAGTTTATGTCCCACCGCCTGAAATTCGATTATCGATTTACCAAACTGCTTTCTCTCCTTGGCAAATTTCAGGGCCAAATCCAAGGCTCCCTGAGCCAAGCCGAGAGCCATCGCTCCGATGGAAATCCGACCGCCGTCCAAGGTCATCATAAACTCCTTGAAGCCCTGACCCTCCTCGCCGAGGCGGTTTTCATCCAGAATCAAGAGGTCGTCGAAGTGCAGAGTGGCAGTATCAGACCCCCTCAGGCCCATCTTGTCCTCTTTTTTCCCGACGCTGAATCCTTCCATGCCCTTTTCGAGAATGAAAGAGGAGATCCCTTTGGTTCCTTTGCCTGGTGTGGTTCGAGCAGTGACGACAAATGTCTTTCCAACCGAGGCGTTGGTGATGAAACATTTGGTGCCGTTAACCAGCCACCCACCGTCCTTCTTGACCGCGGTGGTCCTGGTGGCGCCGGCATCGGAGCCGGCCTCCGGCTCCGTCAACCCGAAGGAGGCCAGGTTCGGCTCGCTGGTGATCGGGGGGAGATATTTCTTCTTTTGCTCTTCTGATCCGAAAGCGAAAATGGGCCAGGTCCCCAGGGAGCAATGGGCGGCGACGGTGATTCCGGTGGAACCGCACACCCGGGAGAGCTCCTCCACCGCGATGGCATAGGTTAACGTGTCGGTGAAGCTGCCGCCGTATTCGGGGGAAACTTGCAGGCCCAAGATCCCCATGTCGCATAATTTCTTTGTGTGCCCTTCGGGGTATTTCTGCTCTAAATCGATCTGGTGAGCGAGCGGCTCTATCTCCGCTAAAGCGAACTCTCTTATCTTCTGTCGGTATTTTTCATGTTTCTGTGTCAGAAACATCGGCTCTCCCTACTTCAAAATCGTTCTGGAGATGACAATCCTCTGGATCTCGGAGGTGCCCTCGTAAATCTCGGTGACGCGGGCATCCCGGAAGAACCTCTCCACTGGATACTCCTTCATGTATCCATACCCACCGAGGATCTGCACCGCCTGATTGGCGACCTCGTTGGCGGTCTCGGAGGCGTAAAGCTTTGCCATGGAGGCCTCGAATCTGCATCCCTCTCCCTTGGATTTGAGCCAGGCGGCTTTATGGACCAAAAGCCGGGAGGCATTTATCCTGGTGGCCATGTCTGCCAGCTTGAACTGAATTGCCTGAAAATTGCAGATCGGCTGTCCGAACTGTTTTCTCTCCTTGGAATAGCTCACTGCCTCCTCGAATGCCGCCTGGGCGATTCCAACCGCCTGCGCTCCCACTCCGATTCTACCGTAGTCCAAAACCGAGAGGGCGATGCCGAATCCCTGGTTCTCCTCCCCGAGGAGATTCTCCGCGGGCACCTTGCAATCCTCCTGGATTATCTGGCGGGTATCGGAAGTGTTGATCCCCAATTTCTTCTCCTTCGCCCCCAGAATAAGCCCCGGGGTGTCCCGTTCCACTGCGAAGGCGGAGATTCCATGGGAGCCCTTCTCTCTGTCCGTAGAGCAGAAGATCACATACACTCCTGCAATTCCTCCGGAGGTGACGAAGGATTTGGTTCCGTTGAGTATATAGTGGTCGCCCTTCTTGACGGCGGTGGCTTTGAGGTTGGCGGCGTCACTGCCCGCTTCGGGCTCGCTCAAACAATAAGCCCCGATCCACTCCCCGGAGGCCATCTTCGGGAGGTATTTTTCCTTTATGCTCTTTTTCCCGTATTGGCGGATCGGTTCGCTGGCCAAGGAACTGTGAACCGATAGGCAGATGGTCAGACCGGCATCGCCTCTGGCGATCTCCTCCAGGGCGGTGACGTAGGTGAGGGCGTCCAGTCCCATGCCTCCATACTCTTCCGGAATTATCATCCCGAAATAGCCCAGCTCTCCGAGTTCCTTGTAAATTTCCGGCTCCAGCTCCTCCTTCTCGTCCCGTTCGGTGCGACCGGGGATGAGCCGCTTTTCCGTGAACTGCCGGGCGGCGTCTTTAATCAGTTTCTGATCTTCGGAAAGTTCAAATTCCATTCTATCCCCTCCTTATTTGCTGTAGTCGTAAAAGCCCTTGCCGGTCTTACGTCCCAGGTAATTTGCCTGGACCATCTTCCGCAAGAGCGGGCAGGGCCTGTATTTGGGGTCGGCATAACCCTCATACAGAACCTCCATGATCGCCAGGCAGACGTCCAGCCCGATGAAGTCCGCCAGGGTGAGTGGCCCCATGGGATGATTCATTCCCAGCTTCATCACGGTATCGATCGCCTCCTTGTCGGCCACCCCCTCCATCAGGGCGAAGATGGCCTCGTTGATCATCGGCATGAGGATCCGATTGGAGATGAAACCGGGGTAGTCCTTGACCTCCACCGGGGTCTTGCCCAGCTTCTCCGAGAGCTCTTTGATTATGCCGAAGGTCTCATCGGAGGTGGCCACCCCGCGAATCAGCTCCACTAATTTCATCATCGGCACCGGGTTCATAAAGTGCATCCCGATCACCTTCTCGGGTCGCCCGGTTACGGCCGCAACCTCGGTTATCGGCAAAGAGGAGGTGTTGCTGGCGAGGATCGTCTCCGGAGGACAGAGAGCATCAAGCTTCTCGAAAATGTCCTTTTTTAACCCCATATCCTCTACGACGGCCTCAACCACCAACTGAGAGCTTTTCGCCTCCGAAAGCTCCAGAGTCGATCTGATGCGGGATAGCGCCGCCTCCTTGTCCTTCTCGGTGATGATCTCCTTTTTGATTTGCCGGTCCATGTTTTTGGAAATGACGGCCAGGGCCCGGTCCAGAAGCTCCTGCTTGATGTCGCAAAGGACGACGTCAAATCCCGACTGCGCAAACACGTGGGCAATACCATTGCCCATGGTGCCGGCTCCAACTACAGTGACGTTCTTTATATCCAATTTCTGTACCTCGCTTGAATCTACGGTCGAAAGGTTAGCTTCTATCTCAAATGCCGGTTACAGCTACTTTGTGTGCAACTTCCGGCCGTGTTACAGCATCTCCACTGAGAGGGCGACCGCATTCCCACCGCCCAAACACAGGGTGGCCAAGCCGGTCTTACCGCCTCTGTCCTTCAAAGCATAGAGCAGAGTTGTCAGAACTCTGGCACCGGAGGCTCCGATGGGATGCCCCAGGGCAACGGCGCCGCCGTGGACGTTCACTTTATTCCAGTCCCACCCAATCTCTTTGCCGTCCGCCAGAGCTTGAGCCGAAAAGGCCTCGTTGGCTTCGAAGAGATCGAAGTACTTGATGTCAACTCCCAGCTTTTCACAGAGTTTTCTCACCGCATAGATGGGGGCGTAGAAGAGCAGTTCCGGCTCGGTTCCGGAGGCGGTGTAGCCGGTGATTTTCGCCAGCGGTTTGAGGTTGTTCTCTTCGGCGAACTTTCGGGAGCTGACCACCAGGGCGGAGGCACCATCGTTTAGACCCGGGGAGTTGCCGGCGGTGACAGTTCCCTCTTTCTGGAAGGCGGGTCTGAGTTTAGCTAGCTTCTCGGGAGTGGTATCGCGGCGGGGAGTCTCGTCGGTGTCGAAGACTATCGGATCCCCCTTCCTCTGAGGGATCTCAACCGGCACGATCTCGGCTTTGAATTTCCCGGCATCGATGGCGGCCACGGCCTTCTGTTGGCTTCCCAGGGCGTATTTGTCCTGTTCCTCGCGGCTGATGCTGGACTTCTCCGCTGTCAGCTCAGCATTACCTCCCATGTGGCGGTTGTTGAAAGAATCCCAGAGACCGTCTAAGATAAGGGCGTCGGTCATCTTGCGGTCGCCGAACTTGAAGCCGCCGCGAGCACCGTGCACAACGTAAGGACAATTCGACATGCTCTCCATGCCGCCGGCCACGATGCAGTCGGCATCTCCGGCCTTGATGGCCTGGCAGGCGAACATAACGGTCTTGAGTCCGGAGCCGCAAACTTTGTTTACGGTGGTGCAGGGGACGGTGGCGGGGACCCCGGCAAAAATGGCGGCCTGCCTCGCCGGAGCCTGCCCGATGCCGGCAGAGACGACGTTGCCCATCAGCACCTCATCGATTTTGTCAACGGCAATTCCTGACCGTTTGATTGCCTCCTTGATGACGACTGCCCCCAGTTGGGGAGCCGTAAATCCCGAAAGGCTTCCCAGGAAAGCCCCGCTGGGGGTGCGACATGCGGATAGAATCACGACTTCAGTGTTATCAGACATCATTCCTCCAGGTTCTATCGACAGAGAAAAGTTAGCGATTTATTTCACAAGCTCCGTGGCAATTATAAACGATTTCAAGGAGAAAGACAAATAGTTTTTTCGAAGTAGGTAGGAAAGACCGGTTTCGGCGTCTATTGAGAAAAAGAAAAACCGGGTTGACTCCGGTCTCTTCAAATTGGCCACCAAAACGAGAATGTCTGAGATCCTGTTCAGTAGGAGATGAACGTTTCTCCTCAGCTGGTGCCAGCTTCACCGACGGCGCCGGCGAACAGCTTGCTTTTCAGCTGGAAGAATCTCTCTTTCGGATTGCGCAATAGCTTTCCTAAAAGCCAGAGGTTGGTTTTGAAATTTCTGGGAGAGAATGTGCTCTGAATCAGCCAGCTCCTATAAATCTTTTTCTTCCACTGGATCAGGTCCTCGCGAGTGAGATACTTCAGCTCCATGTTGATGTTGGCGGTGTCCCGGTTTCTGGCGGTGTCGAACTCCTCGTAGCTGAGGTGCTTTTTCAGGATGCCTTCGCTTTTTGCCCAGTCGTAGATATGTTTGCCGGGCAGCGCGGTGCAGAAATACATATTGACCCGAGCGGGACGAATCCGCCTCATCAACTTGTAAGTCAGCTTTATATCCTCGTGGGTCTCGTGGGGATGACCCAGCATCATGTATGCAATCGGGTTGATTCCCAGGCTGTGGCAGATGTCGAAAGCCTTGATGGTCTGCTCCGGGGTGATCTCCTTCCGATAGAAATCTAAGATTCTCTGAGAGCCGCTCTCCACCCCGAAATAGATGTCCACGCAGCCGGCCTCCTTCATCGCCGCCACGGTCTCATAGTCAACGGTGTCGACTCGGGTCTGGCACATCCAGCAGATGTTAACGTTTCTTGCGTCGAGCTCCCGTTTAAGTTCCCGAAACCACTCCGGCCCCTGAAGGGTTATGGTGTCATCCTTAAAGAACAGCCTAATATTTTGGCCCCGCAGTTTTACCAGGCTTTCGATCTCCTGGGCCACGTTTCTGGCGCCTCGCATGCGCAGCTGACCGAAAAGCTTGTCCTGGGCAGGCTTGCAGAAGACACAGTTGTAAGGACATCCCCGGGAGCCAACGATTCCGTAATCGGCAAGCCCCGACTCCACATAGCTGTCATAATCGTAGAGATCTCTGGCGGGAAAGGTGATCTCGTCTAAGTTCATGGTGAAGGACATCCGGGGATTCATTATGAATCTGCCGTTTTTCTTGTAAGAAATCCCCCGGACCTTGGTCGGGTCTCCCTTTTTGTGAGCCTCCATGAAATCTTTGATGGTTTTTTCGCTCTCGCCCTGAAAGGCATAGTCGAACCCGCCGTCTAAGGCATCCTCCGGCCAGAAGGTGGCGTGGGGTCCCC
>JBHIBM010000128.1:0-6059 GCA_046759085.1 Candidatus Zixiibacteriota bacterium | reverse complement strand
TATCACCGATCGCATCATGCACTTCATGGGGCTTCACGGTAAATCTTTCATCCCGATGCTGATGGGCTTCGGTTGCAGTGTCCCCGCCATAATGACCACCCGAACTTTAGAGTCCAGGAAGGACCGGGTTCTCACCACACTTCTGATTCCCCTTATGTCCTGCAGTGCCCGCCTGCCGGTCTATATCCTCTTCGCCGGAGTCTTTTTTGCGGACAGTGCTGGAAACGTCATCTTTCTCATATATCTCGCCGGAATAGTCGTGGCCTTCTTGGTCGGCAGGCTCTTTCGCAAGATCCTTTTCAGAGGCGAGGTTGCTCCCTTTGTGATGGAGCTACCGCCATATCGCTGGCCGACCCTCTTGGGTCTCACCATTCACATGTGGGAGCGGGCTAAGATATATCTGAAGAAGATGGGAGGCGTCATCCTGGTGGCCTCTGTGATCCTCTGGTTTCTGGGAGCCTTTCCCCGGAATGTTGATTACTCAGTCAACTATGATGCTCAGATCAACTCCCTTGAAAGCGTGGGCACTCCCGAGGTTGAAACTCAAATAGCCGAACTGGAGGCTGCAAAGTCTTCCGAGGCCGTCGAGAAATCCTACATCGGAAGGCTGGGGCATCTCGTGGAGCCGGTCATACGCCCTTTGGGTTTCAACTGGCAGATGGGAGTGAGTCTGCTCACCGGGTTTGTCGCCAAAGAGGTGGTGATCTCCTCCATGGGAATTCTCTACCAGGTCGGAGAGGAAAGCGAAGAGTCAGAAAGCTTGAAACAGACTCTGGGAGACCCCAGACACGGGATCACGCCTCTGATCGCTTTGGGGTTTATGCTCTTCGTCTTACTTTACACCCCCTGTGTTGTTGCTGTAATCGCAGTCCGGCGGGAAATCGGCACTAGGTGGATGTTCTTCAACATCTTGTATCAGCTCATCCTGGCCTGGGGAGTGGCATTCTTGATATATCAGGTGGGAACGTTCTTGGGGTTAGGATGATCTCGACTTAGGCGGGAAATACCAGTCAGACACATTGGCACCCTTAATCACACGAGGCAAACAGAGATGAAAAACAAAGACCTCATTTTGCTTTCGCTTTCGGTGTTAGTCTTTTGGCTTGCTTCTGAGGCTTTTGCTGACAGGCGCTCGTATGTTTGGACTTACGAGTATAAGACGGTTGAGAAAGGAGAAGCAGAAGTTGAGAGCTACTTTACCCTGTCTACGCCTGACATAGGAAAAATAAAAGGCACCATGGGCTCTGAGCATCAAATTGAATTAGAAGTCGGCATGACCGAGCATTTTGACTTCTCAATCTATCAAGTCTTCAGTCAGAACCCGGGCGAAGGACTCGAATATAAGGGATTCAAACTACGGTCAAGGTATAGGATTGGTGAAAAAGGGAGATACATTCTTGATCCATTGATATATCTTGAGTACAAAGGAAAACCTGATTTTTCAGAGCACGGCGTTGAATTTAAGTTGGTTTTGGCCAAAGATGCTGGGAGATTCAATATTGCATTGAACCCGGTCTTTGAGTTTGAACGAAAGCAGGAATGGGAGTTTGAGCCAGAATATGCCGTTGGGATAAGTTACGAGATCGGCGAGTTGCTCAGAGTAGGTCTGGAGGCAAAGGGAAGTGAAGACGGAGATTACCTCGGACCGGTAGTATCCCACGGGAGAGAGGATCTGTGGGTGACTTTGGGCTCTGCTTTTCAGGTCGGAGAAATTGAAGACGGGAAACCGGAATTCCAGATCCGGATGCTCTTAGGAGTCGGTCTATGAACCTCAGACTAACTGGCGGGCTCTCCCAGCTGGCTCGTTGGTGGATTCTGTTTCACTAAACAGAAAGGCACCCGTTTTCTAAGAAAGCACCTGAGGCCCACCATTCCTCACTCTCTCTTTGAGAGGATCTCGCTTCAAAGACTGCCTTGCGCCTGGGATCATCCCTATTGACGCTTGAGGCCACAAATGCTACATTTGGGCTCACTGGAATTGCCGGTCGTTCCTTGGAAAGTTAGAGGAAGGCCTCAGAGGACGCCGGGATAAGACTCGTCGAATAATACCATTTCACGTTGCTCGATACTGAGAGGTAGGCTCTGATGAATAGAATAATCGGAATAAGGAGGGAGGATATTAATCGCTGGGAGAGACGGGTCCCCCTGGTTCCAGAACATGTCAAAGAACTTAAAAAAAAGTATTCTGTGGAGACCTTGCTTGAGCCCTCCAGAATTCGGGTCTTTTCCGATCCGGATTACATAAAAGCAGGAGCCAAAATTCAAAAAGACCTTTCCCCTTGCTCGACGGTCTTCGGCATCAAGGAGATGCCCCTCGATGTTTTCAAGGAGGGAACTACTTACGTTTTCTTCGCCCACGTCATCAAGGGTCAAGCTCAGAATATGCCCATGCTGAAAAAGATCCTGGAGATGAGATCGAATCTGATAGACTACGAAAAGATCGAAGACAAAAGAGGGCGGAGGCTCATCTTCTTCGGGAAATATGCTGGGTTGGCGGGAATGATCGACACCTTGTGGGCGTTGGGGAAGAGACTACAGTGGGAGAAGATCCCGAATCCCTTCAGCAAGATTCGTCAGGCCCATCGGTACGAAAGCCTCGAGCAGGTCAAGGCGGTCATCGAAGCGGTCGGCGACAAAATCAAGGCAAATGGCTTGCCCGATTCTCTGGTGCCCTTCGTCTGTGGCTTTGCGGGTTACGGTCACGTCTCCCGGGGCGCTCAGGAGATATTCAATCTTCTGCCCACCCGGGAGATAACGCCTCAGGAGCTCCTGGCCTTTGGAAAACAGTCGAAGCACTCCAGGAACCGTGTCTACAAAGTGGTTTTCAAAGAGGAGCATATGGTGGAGCCGATCTCTCCGAGGCACTCCTTCGAACTGCAAGACTATTATGATCATCCGGAAAAATATCGCTCCAAGTTCTCTTCCTATGTTCCGCATTTGACGGTGCTGATGAACTGTATATACTGGGAGAAACGCTATCCCAGATTGATAACCAAGAGATACCTAAAGCGCCTATTCAGTTCGGGAGCGAGGCCCAACCTGCGAGTGATCGGTGACATCAGTTGCGACATTGGGGGGGCAGTTGAGTGCACCCTCAAGGCTACCGACTCTGGGAATCCGATCTACGTTTATGACCCGCTGAAAGAGAAGATCGCTGACGGTTACCAGGGTCAAGGCCCGGTTATTCTGGCAGTCTACAACCTCCCCTGTGAATTGCCGCGGGAGTCTTCTGCATACTTCAGTAATGTTCTAAAGAAATATGTACCGGAGATTGCAAGAGCCGATTATACAGTTCCATTCGACCGTTTGAAGCTGCCGGAGAGCATTAAGAATGCAGTTATTGTATATCGTGGGGAGCTCACCCCGAATTATAGCTATATCGAGAAATTCTTGTCGCCGGAGATATCAGGTGTGAGTATTTAACACCACTGGAGGAAATCGACGAGCTGCAGTTCGGAGCAGAAAGTGAACTCATTTCAGTTTCCAGAGATAAATAGCGCAGAGAAAAAAGGAGTCGGAAATGCATAAAGTGCTGGTCTTGGGCGCTGGTCTGGTATCGAAACCTTTAGTCAGATACTTGCTGGAGAAGCCCGACTTTCACGTCAAGGTTGCCTCCCGAACCGTGAGTAAGGCAGAGAAACTGATCGATAACCATCCTGACGGAGAAGCTCAGTCCCTCAACGTCAAGGACACCGCCGCCCTGGGCAAACTGGTGCAGGAAGCGGACCTTGTAATCAGCCTTCTTCCTTATATCCATCACGTGACAGTTGCCGAGTTTTGCCTGAGGCACCGAAAGAACATGGTTACGACCTCGTATGTGAGTGAGGCAATGCAGAAGCTGGATTCCAGGGCCAAGGAGGCTGGACTTCTCGTCCTCAACGAAATCGGTGTTGATCCCGGAATCGACCACATGTCTGCGATGAAGATCATCCATGGAGTACAGAATGCGGGTGGGGAGATCATCAGTTTTCGCTCCTACTGCGGAGGGCTCCCGGCCCCGGAGGCTAACACCAACCCTTATGGATACAAATTCTCCTGGAGCCCCAGGGCGGTCCTTTTGGCTGGGAAAAACAGAGGTCGCTACCTGCAGGATGGCAAAGAGGTGAATATTCCCGGAGAGGATCTCTTCGCCCATTATTCGACCATCGACATCGAGGGATTCGGTGAATTGGAGTATTACACCAATCGAGATTCCATTCCCTACATGGAAACTTACGGAATCCAGACCACGAAAACGATGTTTCGAGGCACCCTGCGGTATCCGGGGTGGTGCCAGACCTTGAAAAAGATGGTGGAGCTGGGCCTTCTGGACGAGACCGAGAGAGAGGACCTCAAGGGGCTTACCTGTGCTCAGTTCATCGCCAAGCTGATTGAGAGCTCCAACGGGGCAAATCTGAAAAAGGAGCTGGCCAGCTACCTTAAAATCGCTGAGGACTCCGAGGTGATTAAGAGATTTGAGTGGCTGGGGCTTCTGAGCGATGAACCTCTGCCGTTAGAGAAGGGTTCGGCTATGGGCATTCTCGGTGAGCTCATGCTGGAGAAGATGCCGTATGAAGAGGGGGAGAGGGACATGATCATCCTGCATCACGAGTTCGTGGCGGAGTATCCGAAAGAGAACCGCAAGGAGAAGATATTCTCAACCCTCATAGATTTCGGGATACCCCACGGGGACTCCTCCATGTCCCGGACGGTGAGCCTACCGGCTGCCATCGGAGCGAAGTTGGCACTGGAGGGAAAGATAGACGCCACCGGGGTTCATATCCCCGTGAGCCCCGCTATCTACGAACCAATCTTGGAGGAGCTTGAACGACTGGGAATAGCCTTCAAAGAAAGAAGCGAAAAGATGGAATTTTGAGCGGTGTCGGGAATTTCTTCCCGACACATACAGTCAGCTGGAAACACCTGACTGCACTCTAAGCTTGTGTTGCATCGCGACAAGACCAGACATCTGCCTATGAAATCGCACCCCACAAATAGGTAAGCTGAATGACTCCGCGGAACACTTCCCTATGCTGGGCTGGATTGCTCAGAGGCCTGGGCAAGGTTGGCTGGGTGTTCTTTGTCGCCCTTATTGCCGTCCTTATGGCTATCGTAGTACCTCCTTTTTATCAGAAACACTTCCGAGCCCCTATTGCGATACAGGTAAGCCAAACGCCTAAGTTATTTATTGAACAGACAATTCGCGGCGTGTACTTACACAAGATCGAGTTACAGGTAGATATAGAGGTAAGAAGGGGAGGTGAACTCCGTTTGAAAACTGTTGTGTTCGACACTGATATAGGCCGGGTGGAATCACCCAAGAGCGGGGCGTGGGGAGGATTCGGCAAGGGTGCTACAATATCTGACGTATTTATTTCGTGCAAGCTCGAGCATCCTCAAAGAAACGAGAAAGTGAAAGGCAAGTTGACCGTTTTAACCGAGAGAGGAGAGAAAGCCTCCTTGAACTTTACCGCTCGTGCAGATGGATGAATTAACGATATGCAAAAACCTTTTAATTTTTCAATAGGATTTGGCGATACCGCCTCTGTCGCCTTTGAGACCAACGGGAGGGGTTACCTCGGATATATTGTGGAATTGCCCGGGGCTTTCATACGAGGCGAAACCGAGGAGGAGGCCCTCAAGAAGGTCCCAAAAGAGGTCAGCTCTTACCTGCGGTGGCTGGATATTGATCCGGTGAAGGATTACTCTGTCCAGGTTGTTCAACGGCACAATAGCAGTATCATGGTCGAGGATGCCGACAGCGAAATCCTTTTAGAGGCGGATAAAGGGGCACTTGAAGAGGGGAAGTATAAAAACTTGTTAGATATAGTGTTACATTCCGGTGAGACCTTCTTGAAGATCTACGGAAGTGCTGCTCTCAAGGACTGGATTGACGAATCCAGAATCAGAAAGACCTTTTACGGTGAAAACAAAAAAACCATAAGGGAGATATTCGAGCATGTGAAACGATGCCAATATTATTACTTATCGAGGATGAGGATAGAATTCGAGACGGAGGAAGAAGATTTCCGAAAGATCAGGCAGTTTTGCTTGAAGAAGCTTGAGGATCTGTATCGTAG
>JBHIBM010000127.1:0-6064 GCA_046759085.1 Candidatus Zixiibacteriota bacterium | reverse complement strand
GAGGTAAAGCTCGTCGGTGTTTCTCCCCTCCGGCTCTGAGAAAAGCTGGTGACGTTCCTTCTCCGGGAATTTGACCACCTTGTCCTCCACGGAGGGACAATAGCGCGGCCCCACCCCCTTGATTCTGCCGGAATAGAGGGCGGACTTATCTAAGTTGTCTCTCAAAACCTGGTGGGTTTTCGAATTGGTGTATGTCAAATGACAAGGGAGCTGATCGATGTTGACCTCCTCAGTCCGCAGGGAAAATGGCCTCGGGTTTTCGTCTCCCTTCTGGATCTGCATTTTGGAATAGTCAACCGTTCTTTCGTCCAATCGCGGAGGGGTTCCGGTTTTCAGTCGTCCGATCTCGAAGCCACATCTTCTCAAATCATCGGAAAGCCCCAGGCAGGCGGATTCACCAGCGCGTCCGGCGGGAATTGTCTTTCTGCCAATGTGAATTAAACCGTCCAAGAAGGTGCCGCCGGCCAAGATCACCACCTTTGAGGTGATTTTCGCAGCTCCGTCCAAGACAACACCACCAGCTCTCCCCTTCCCGATTATTACACTCGTGACATTTCCCTCCATAATAGCCACCCCTTCCTGTCTCTTCAGGGATTCCTGCATTGCCAGTCTGTATGTAACCCGGTCGCACTGCGCTCGTGAGGACCAGACCGCCGGACCTTTACTTCTGTTGAGGAGACGATACTGAATGGCGGCTTTGTCGGCGATAAACCCGATTTCGCCCCCCAAAGCGTCGATCTCTCTTATGAGTTGACCTTTGGCCTGTCCTCCCATGGCGGGATTGCAGGACATCTGGGCGATCATATCGATTTTCATGGTCACCAGCAGGGTGGAAAAACCGAGGCGGGCAGTGACCAGTGCGGCTTCACAGCCGGCATGGCCTCCGCCGACGACAATTACATCGTAATCGTAAAGCTGACTCATTCTTTGATAGTCTCCCTCTCGCTCGGGATAATATACTTCCAGATCTGTTAGCGTGCAAGCGCAACGGCCCACAGCGTATCGGCAACAGGCAGTCTGTTTGAGACCGTTATGAAGGTCGATAGAGCAAAAACCCCGGGATTCTCGATTCCTGCTTTGATGTTACTGTGAAACTCGGTGAATGGGAAGGCTATTCTCGCCCGGACTGGAGGAACTCCACCAATCTTCGATTCCGGCGCTTGATGTCGTTTTCCTCCATCCAGTCGAAGAGCCCCACTGCCAAAAGTGGCAGCCCGATGGTGGCATCTACATAACAGGTGCCGAAGTTGCTCTGGAAGGTGAGCTTCCCCCAGCTCTTCGATTCCGAGAAGGTGCAGCCGGAAAGCCCTCCCCAGTGGGGAGCATCGGTAGTCAATTGAATCGCGTAATCCAGCCCCTTCAACTTCTCTCCCAGGACAATCATCATCGGCTCGGTCTCTTGAATATAGTTTTTGGGGACTCCCCCTCCGATGATGATCTCCCCCGTCTTTTTGTCGGCCCGAATCAAACGGCACATGTCCAGATTGTCTTCTAACTGGTTTATGGTGAGGACCTCCTTTGCCTCCCGATTGCGATAGAAATGATCGACGATGCCCATCCCCAGCCCGCTGTCGTGAATGGCAGGGCAGAAAATCGGGGTGGCGGTATCGTGACAGCTTCTGAGAATGGACAACTCTCCACTGACGCTGCCGCCCAACAGGTGTAAGAATTCCCAGGTGGGATAAGGCTTCGGTGGAAGGGTCCCACAGAATTCAGAGATCGTGCGGTCCAGTTCCTCGAACCTCTTATCGTCGGCGTAAGTATCATACATCCTGTCGATCTTTTCTCGGGAGAGAAAATCATCGCTGAAGGTGTCTCCTCGTGGACCTTGGTAGTGATAATCTCCCACCCCCTCGTGGTAGTCGTGAAAGAGATTTGCACCGGTGGTGACTAAAACGTCAATCACTCTCCTCCTTATGAACTTGGAGACGATGAGCCGCATTCCCGCCGGCACCATCGCCCCGGAGAGCCCAAAAAAGATGATGGCCTCTTGGTCTGTGACCATCTCCTTTAAGATTTGAAAGCATTCTCCCAGGGTTCTAGCCTGAAAGGAGAGGTGCGAGAAAGCCTCCAAAAGCTCAGAAGCTGAACGAACTCTCTCCGGGTCGACAGGCCTCACCGGGGACCAAAGAAAATCTTCTCTTTTCATCTTCTCTCCCGGAAATCAGGTTGCCTGGAACTTTCGGGGAAAATAAGTAAACTTCGCCTCGCTGTCAAACCATAGGCTCCGCTCTTCAACGCGGCATAGCCCGGTTGAGTTTCGGGTCTGGACAAATCTGGAGAAGGAGGAGAAATTCTCAGCGACGGCAATGAGTCCGCAGATGTTCTCAATCAGCGCAACAAGGTGGAATTCTATCTTCGATCTCAGATGGAGGAGAGGTTTTCTGAAAGGCTGCCAGGCAGGTTGAATTGAGAGCTTATTCAACCAGACCTTGATTTTCGCCCTTACGGGTCTTCACTGGTCACGGGTCAAAGAGCTATCGCACGATGTTGCCCATGCGGACTCGCGACTGCCAGTTGTAGGTCTGGATCTCTCCCTTAACCGAGGAGTGAATCAGTCTGTATGATCCGAAGCCGTCCTCATCGACAAAGACGAAATAAGCCATCCCCTCCTGGGCTTGGTCTTGAAGTCCGAAGTAGTTCCACCTCTCCCAGGGCTTGGTGCCCAGATCAGAGGGAAATCTTTCGACCTCGTCCGGCGGCCCGTAGATGATGTAAACTCTCCCCTTGTCGGTCTTCCAGCCGTCCGGCTCTTCAGCCAAGCCTCTGAATCGGGAAAAACGTTCGTTAGCGTAGTCCCAGCGGGCGTAGTGCTGTATTTTGAACTCATTTAGAGCTGTGGAGGGATCAGGATCTTTCGCCTCCCAGAAGGTCTTCATGAAATTGGTCTTGCCGGTGAGGTTGAGTTGGTCGTAGGTTTTCAGCTCTCTTTTGCTGGCGAGGTAAAGGATCTGGTTCCTGACTAACTTGGCCTCCTTTTCATTGTCGATAGATATGGTCTCCGGGTGACGTTCGGCCAAATCCCACACCACTCCTCTGGCCGCCAACCTGTCGATACTCTCGGTGACGGAAAACCGCTTCTGTCCGGTGACGGCTTCCCCGGTGGCATTATCGATGACCTCCAGCCTCAAAGAATAGTTGCCGCTGGGCAATCCAACCGGGTTGATTCCGCCTATTATCACCGCCGTCTCCCCCGGCTTCCTGTAAGTTCTGGAGGAGAAATCCTTGTAAGGTTTCCCCTCTTCGGAGAGGACCGAATAGGCCACGGTGTAAGTTGAATCCAGCCCCACGCCAGATTTCAACCCGTAAACCTCTGCGTAGAAGTAAATGAGATTCCGGATGGGGTCGAATTCCCCCGGCGGTGCCGGCATCACCCGATAACCGTTTTTGTAGAAAACCCCGCGATTGGTGTCGGGCTCGATTACATAGCCCAGCTCGATGTCACTGAGAGAAAGACTGCGACCTCGAATTTGGGGAACGACGATCTCCTTCCTGAGAGTACTCCAACTCTCCGAGAGCCGGTCTTCAACTCTGACCTCGAGAACATACTCTCCCGGTTCAACCACCGCTCCAAGCTGATCAATTATCAGATAACCTCTGTCGCCTAACTCCTCCAGATTGTCAACCCGGGTAACATTCGTCCAGCTAGTCTGATCGACGGTGTCGCCACCTTTCGTAAAGAGATTTAGAGACGCCTGCATCTCTGCAGTGTAGATTCCCTCCGTCTCTCTGAAATACAAAAGGTGTCTTCTCAGAGAGTAGTAGACCTCCAAGTAAGTTTTGGTGGTGTCGGAAGGATTGAGAAAACCGGCAACATCAACTCGAAGCCCCAGCGGATTTTCCTCCTCGGCAAAGGCCTCTCTGAAGAGGGCAAACTCAGAAGCTGAAATGCCGAGGAGAACTACTACGATCAATCCTTTCAACCAAGCTTTCCGGTTCATGCCCACCTCACTTTCTCATCTATATTTCCTCAAATCGCCATCGTAGGGGTATCGAAGTTGATACTCCCCGTAACCAGTATCCACAAAAATAAACTTTTTCTTGAGACGATAATAATACCAAATCTGATAGGCACGGCTGTCAAGGTCGAAGGGGTGGCGCTCGATCTCGTCCGGAGGCCCGTAGGTGACGTAGACCATCCCGAAATCGGTCCTCCATCCCTCTCTCCCGAAGTAGGTGAAGTGCAGAGTGGCATAACGTAGGCGGCTGTAATACTCATCGCGCAGCTCGTTCTCCACGGTGCCGGGGGTGGGGTCTCGTGACCTCCAGAACTGATTCCACCGTCGCACTCTCTCGCCCACATCGCTTGTCTCCTTCAGAGCCTTCATCTCCTTATCGGTGGCAACGTATCTCAGCTGCTCGATGGCGGTATCGTAATCATTCCTGACCATCGCCAGAACCGACCAGCTGATGGAGAAGGGGAACTCCCTTTCGACAGATTCGCGCCTGTCCTTTCGGGAGGCGATGATCTTGAGAGAATAGCTCCCCGGCGCCAGGTCGGTGACGTCGAGGTGGCCCATGACCGGGGTCAGCTTTGCTGCGGGGCTAACGGAGACTGTCTCGGAAGCCACCAAATGCTGGGAAGAGTGGTGAATCTCGTAGGCGACTTCGAGGGGGGGCAACTGCTCCGCTGGAAGGTAGATCTCGTAGTAGAAACTCAGCTTGGGGAAATCCTCGCCGTAAGCACGGGTGACCAAGGGTATCACCCGAAAATCGCCCTTATTGAATTGCAGCCCCCCGGAGGAGTCCCCCGGATCGTGAGCGAACTCCACATCCGAGAGGGTAAAAACATCGTATCCGAAATGGGAGAGGTTGATGTCGAGCTCGACGATTGTCGACTTCCCGGAGGTGAGATCGGTCAGCTTCAACTCCGCCCGGTAGTCTCCGGAGTAAACCTCGAACTCGGCCTGGTTGGTGGTGAAGCTTTTGATATTCTCGGTCTCCTGATATGTATCGACTGAATACTCTCCCTGAAATGTCCGCCCGGTGAGTTGCCTGCCCTTCCTGTCGTAAATCACTAAAACCAGTTCGTAGGAGGCGGCATAGCGGTCCCCCCGACGTTGAAATTGCAGTGCCCCGGGGAGAATCTTATAATAGATCTCCAATCTCACCTTGTCGATGGTTTTGGCTTTGAAGCTGGCATAATCGGCGGAAAGCTTGGGCAAACCCAATTCCTGATAGGCTCTGGAGACGTCCTTGGAGGTGTGTTGGGAGAGGGGAACAACCGCCCAAGTCAGGACTATTGCGGCCGTCACTATGATTATCCCCCCTAGGAACCAACCTGTATCATGCTTCAATTTCACCACCACCTCGACTGTGGGGAGAGCTTCCACTGTCCCTGCTATAAACATAACGGGCAAGCTGCATTTCGGCAACCTATTTTATTCTTTTATTCGTAATGCAGGCATTCGATCGGGTTCAATTTTGAGGCTCTGTAAGCGGGATAGATACCGAAAATAAGGGCCACCCCCACTGAGAAACCAAATCCGATCAGAACCCAGGGGAGGGGAACCGCGGCCGGGAGCGGAGAGACCAAGGCAACCAGCTGGGCAAACAGGAGTCCCAGGATTATTCCCAGAACCCCTCCGATTCCCGACAGAGAGCTGGCCTCAATCAGAAATTGCCACAATATGTCTTTTCTTTTTGCTCCGATGGCCTTGCGGATTCCGATCTCTCTGGTTCTCTCGGTGACCGAGACCAGCATGATGTTCATCACTCCCACCCCACCGACCAAAAGCCCGATAGAGGATATCACGATCATGGCCAGATAGATTATGCCGGTCAGCTGCTTATACATATCCATCAAATTCTCCTGGGTGAAGACTGCAAAGTCGTCGGGCTTATCATAGGGGACCCCCCGGCGACGACGCAAAAGCTCCGTTATCTGGTCAATGGCAGCGGGAATCAGCTCCGGAGTACGCGCCTTTACCGCCAGGGAGAGTTCTTCCTCCTCCGGATGGATCTTGGCGAAGGTATCGTAAGGGATCAAGACGAAGTTGTTGGCATGTCCGGAACCCAAGAGCTCCTCTTTTTTCTCCATAACCCCCACAACCGTGAACTTATC
>JBHIBM010000126.1:0-6109 GCA_046759085.1 Candidatus Zixiibacteriota bacterium | reverse complement strand
TCTCCTCCGGGCTGAACTTCGAGTTCTTCTTCGGCTGGAACTACTGATGAAGATCAACTCTAAACTGAAGTTGCTCTCCTTCTTCTTTGCACTCACCTTTTTTTCATCCTGTGGCCCCAAGTATCCCCAGAAACTGATCCGATCTTATGGCGACAGGAATGACTCACCGTGGACCACATACAAGGGGAACGAGCTGAGGACCTCCTTTTCTTCGGAGAGGATTCGACCTCCCCTGGGTTTGGTGTGGCGCTTCGAGACCTCCGCCCCGATTACCGCCTCTCCCTGCATAAGGGGCGGGCTAGTCTATTTCGGTAACCTCGCGAAGAGACTCTATATCCTGGATGCAAAAAGCGGGAGGAAGATCACTGACCTCGGGCTCAAGGGAAGTGTCTCTTCGAGCTGTGCCCTGGATGACAGTCTTCTTTTCGTGGCGACGGAGAGGGGGGGAGACCGACTGGCAGCAATCAACTTGAAAAAGGGAAATGCAGTCTGGCGCCAACTGGCAAGGGATGTCTCCACCTCCCCCCTGGTTTTCGACGATAAGGTCGCCGTCGGGACCGGTGACGGTTATCTCTTGGTCTTCGACATCTCCAGAGGAGAGCTGGCCTGGCGCTTCAAGACCGCCGGCGCTATTATTACCTCGCCTGCCGGGGGCGGAGGTAAGGTATTTTGCGGTTCGCAGGACCGCCATCTGTATGCCCTAGATGCTGACAGCGGAGAGCTTCTCTGGAAATTTAAGGCCGGCGGAAGCGTAAGCGCCGACCCCACCCTTTCAGATTCCCTGGTGTTTTTTGGTTCCACCGACAGCTGTCTGTACGCCCTAACCATTGCGGAGGGGAGACAGCTCTGGAGGCTGAAAACCGGAGGGGAGGTATTCTCCTCCCCGGCGGTGCTGGGGGGGATGCTCTTCTTCGGGAGCAACGACCGGAAGCTTTACGCCGTCGAAATTGAAAGGGGGGAAATCCTGTGGAGTTTCGAAACCGGCAGCCTTATTCAAGCTCCACCTCTGGTCACGGAGGATCTGGTGCTGTGTCCCTCCTTTGACTTCCATTTATACCTCCTCGACAGACAGACCGGCAAACTCCTGTGGAAACACCGCACAGGAGGGATGCTGAAAGCCTCCGCGGTCATCTACGACCGCAGAATCTATTTGGCCTCCAGTGACGGGCATCTGTATTGCTTTGCCCCCAAAAGTTCTAAGTAAAGTATAAAGTTTGCTCTCACGCTGCCGTTATCATACAGGAGGGGAAATCATTAGTCTGATTAGTAGTATGACGACTTCATAGAACCGGGTGGGGCATGACACCACCCCTTTTCCTTGGAAACGGCACCGGCTATGAACGAGGAAAAAACAGCCGACCAACCGGCGGTCGCGGACTTAAGGAAACCTCTGGAGGAACTCTTAAAAGAGATTCATGTTGCCTCCAGAATCTTCTCTCTGTATCCTCCAGGACATACCGCCTTGGAGAACGCGATAGAAAGTCCCTACCGGCGTTTTCAGAAGATTTTTTGGATGAAGACCTCTATCCACCTTGTGGTTTGGGGTCCGGACCTCATCATTGAGGGTTTCTACCTTCGGGGCCGCTATTTTGTGGCAGATTTACTTGCGGATTTTGATCAATTGGGGGTGAAGAGTTTAGTGTTCAGTGACACCCTCACCAAACAGGACCTCTATCGTCTTTTAAGCTTCCTCAACGACAAAGAGAGAGACACCTCCGCCGACCTCCAGGCTCTCTGGAGGGAAAAGGGGATCACCTCCATCGAAGTTAACAGCGAAGAGTTCAGTCAAGTGTCAGAGGGGGTGACAGGTTTGTCTTTGCTATCTGACAAGGTCAGTAATCTCTTGCAGGAGGAGCCCGAGAAATTGGCCAGATTCTTCGCCTCCGAAGGGAAGCTCGATGAAGAGGCCACTGCCGAAATCTTCGGATCCGGTGTTCGCTGGGAGGTGGCCGCAAAGTCAATCTCCGAAAATATGAAGAGCATGCCAGACCAGCAGTCGGCTCAAATTCTAAAAGAGGTACTGCCGGGCTTGAATTTGACGGACCTACCACAATCAAGAAGGACCGCTATTTTGAAAAATATCATTGACAGCTTCACCTCCGGTCGGGATCAGACGAATTTGCTAAGACCACTTCTAAATGACTTTCTCGGCAAGGGATGGGATAAACGGGAAATTCTGGAGCTTCTGAAACCGAAGGCGGCGAAACAGTGGAACTTACTGGATAAGTCCGAAAAAATCATCGAGACCCTAAGGAACGAGGGGGAGAAACCACCCTCAAATGAGGAGTTCAAAACTTTAGTCAAAGGATGTGTTTCCTTGGAGAACTGGCAAAACCTCTCCGAGCTTCTAGGGAAGCTGAGTCAGATTTTGGAAAAAGGGACGGAACAACAGAAACAGAGGGTCACAGAATATTTGGCCGGGATGGCGGATGCTGTCTCCCAAAACACCCCGAAGAGATTCTTGGGGAGCTTAATCCAGCATTCCCATAACTTTTATCTTAAAGCACCCGGCAAGGAGTCCGAGGGTTTACTTCTAGAACTTGCCAGAGAGTTAATTCTTATGGACCATCTACTATTAGCAGAGGAGACCTTATCGGTTCTGAAGGGACAGAAAGAACACGGAGGTTTGGGCACCTTCGCCGGCAACAGAGAGATTCTAAGTGAGACTAAGGACCCGGCGGTGGCGGAGAAACTCGTCTCCGAAATCGCCAGCGGCAAATCCGAGGTCCGCGAGCAGGCAGTGGACCTGATTCTGGCAATAGGGAACAAAGAGGCTTTCAGGGGACTAACCGAGATATTTACCAACCCGGATAAGTCCGTACGCCTGAGCTGCTTGAAAGCTCTGAGGCGTGGTGGGGACAAAGCTCTTTGGGCCTGTGATTCGCTCTTGAGAGACTTGGAGCCATTGGAAGCCGAACTGCCCGATGGATACTTAGAGAAGGAACAGTGGTATCGGGCCCGGAACGCCATCTTTGTAATCCGCGAACTCAGAGATCCCGAAGGAATCAACATTCTCCTGAGGTTGAGCGACTGCACTGACCGCCGGGTCAGATATGAGATAGTGACCGCGGCTGAGAAAATCGGAGGCGAACCCGCGATAAAACTTCTAATGATCTTTGCTGATGACAAAGACCTCAAGGTGCGCAACCGAGCCATTGTCGCCCTGGGGCAAATCGCAAAAGCCGAAGATATCGCAGACCTGATCAGCATTTCCCAGAAATTCCCCGATTCCCTGCCAACATTGATGAAGGTACTGGGAAGACTCGCTGGAGAGACCTCCAGATATTTCCTCTTCGCGGTTCTGGAAAACGACAAGTACCTCAAGGAGCTGAGTTTGCCCAAGAAGGAGATATCAGACCTCAGGGTTTTGGCTCTGAACGCCCTGGCTCAGATCGGTGATGAGGCCTCGTTATCCAAACTGAGGGAATATAGAAACCGAAAAGCAACCACCGGCAGACTCCTCAAGAGAAGGGACAACCTCCAGGTGGCCGCCACCTCCCTGCTAGATCAAATTGAGAGAGGGAGCCCTAAGACGATTAGTGAAGTCACTACAGAACAGCAATCAGCGATCAGTGATTAACAGCAGCCCCCTCCAGCGGTCTATTGCCCACTTCTAACCACGACCACTCACCACTAACCAATCACCACTAACCAATTACCAGCCGGTCACCCAGCCAGAGACCTCTACCTTACCGGAGACGGTTCACCTCCGGTGCGAGACGGCCAGCTGGCCTCTCGGACTAGATTGACACCCCCTCCGGGGTGGTTTATATTTCAAACCATGATAGAAGCAAAAGATCTCCATTTCTCATACAAGGATCAGACTGGCTCTCTGCTGCCGGCAATCCGGGGAATGAGTTTTTCGATTCCGGAGGGGAGCTATGTTGCCATAATAGGACCCAACGGTTCCGGAAAGTCCACCCTGGCACGTCTTTTGGCGGGGATCCTCTTTGCGACTTCAGGAGAACTGAAGATAGGGGGATTAGACCCGAAAACTCCGCAGCAGCGGCACAAGCTTCGCACCCTGGTGGGTCTGATCTTCCAGAACCCCGATAACCAACTGGTCTCAGTAACCGTGGAGAGGGAGGTGGCCTTCGGACTTGAAAACCTGGGTCTGCCTCCGGAAGAGATAAAAGAAGGCATAGATTGGGCCTTAGGGGAGTTCAACTTAGAGAGATACCGCTTTCATTCCCCAAACAAACTCTCGGGGGGTGAAAAGCAGCGCCTGGCAATAGCCTCGGTGATGGCCATGGAGCCGGCCTACCTCATCTTGGATGAGCCCACCTCGTTTCTGGGTCCCACCGGGAGGGCTGAGATCCTCTCTGTTCTGGATAGAATCGGCTCCCGGCCGGTCCGCAGGTGCTCTGTCCAGGCTAAACGTGAGCCCTTCCATGGCCCCCAGGGAAAGGTGAATCTGGGCTCCCCCCGGAAGTTGACAACTGTTCATATCACTCAGTTCCCGGAGGAGGCCTGCCTGGCTCAGAAGGTTGTGGTTTTGAACGAAGGAAAGGTGTTCTTGGAGGGAAGCCCACCGGAGGTGTTTTCGCATATTGAGCCCCTCGAAAGCATAGGACTGCGCCCCCCACAACTTGGCAGATTGCAGCAGATGCTGAAAGAACAGGGCCTGAGAATCATGGGGGAACCCTGTCGAGCGGAGGAATTCCGGCACTCCCTGGTGTCACTTCAAAAGAAGCCGAACCGCGCTGAATCGAGGACAGCTATTCGAAAACGTGGAGCCAAAGAGAAGCCTTCGGGCTTGCGCAAAGACAAGAATCCCGACAAGATCGCCAGTCTTGAAGAACTCTCCTTTCGCTACCGCGATTTCGCCTCCAAACCGAAAGAGGTCCTCTCGGAGGTGAACCTCTCCATCAGCGTCGGTGAATTCATGGGCTTGATCGGACCGACCGGCTCCGGCAAGACCACTCTCGCCAATCTGATTTCAGGTCTTCTGAAACCTACTTCGGGGAAACTTACGTTTCCCCGGGAGAAAGAGGGGGGACCGAGGGTTGGCTTGATTCTTCAATTCCCCGAAAGGCAGTTTTTTCGCGAGACCGTCTCTGAGGACATTGCATACGGACTCAAAAACCTCGGATACAGTGGTGGGGAGCTAAAAGCAGAGCTTGAACGTTCGTTACAACTGGTGGATTTGGAAGCGGAGGCATTTTCCGACCGCCAGGTTCACGCTCTCTCCGGCGGTGAGCAAAGGAGGGTTGCCATCGCCTCAATTCTGGCCATGAAACCAGAGCTTCTGATACTGGATGAACCTTTTATCGCTCTTGATCCCGAAGCCACGGTGAAACTGAAGCAGAGCCTGAGGAGAATCCACGAAGGTGGCACCTCCATACTGCTCATCTCCCACGATCTTGAGGCCATATTTGAGCTCACCGACAGGTTGATAATTCTCAAGGAGGGAAGGATAACTGCCGACTTACCCTCGACTGACAGGGAGAGTTGGCCCGAGGCGGTCTTGAAGTCGGGACTGGTTCTTCCCGACCATCTAACACTGTTGAGAAACCTCCAAGACCAAGGTTGGGAGGTCAGCTACGGTGATCTGACTCTGAAGGAGACCGCCTCCCAGATAGTAAGGAATCTCATCCGCACGGAGACGGCCCGGAAGAACTGACAGTCCCGGTCCAACTGTGGCTCGTGAGCTGAGAACCATCGACCCTGTTCTCTCCCCGGGCTCACCTCGGCACTCAAAGGCACTCTCGATATGACCGCGCTTTAGCTGGGCGCCTTTTGATTTGCAGAGACAGATCGTTCTGATCGACTGCAGCCCTCGTTCGTGCGGGCAGTGACAGCAGGAGCAAACCAAGAGACTTGGCCCGGTAGCTGTCGATCCTGAATATCACCGGTCTGCTGACGCTGTAACACCCAACTTGCCCTCCAACTTTTCCATCTGGTCAGGAAAAGGCCATATCACAGCTTCAAAAGATCCGAGGGATTCAGAATCGGCACAACCTCGCCTTTGCCCGATAGAGTGGCTCCCGAAAAGCCGTCGGTTCGGGCCAGAGGGTCTCCTGGTGGTTTTGCAGCAATCTCCTCCTTTTCCCGGATGGCGTCCACGATCAGGCCGACCCGGCTGCCCTCTTCTCCCACTACCACCACC
>JBHIBM010000125.1:0-6143 GCA_046759085.1 Candidatus Zixiibacteriota bacterium | reverse complement strand
TCGACCATCATTGAGTATGAGCTGCCAAAGCCCTGCTGGGTGCGGCTTGAGGTTTTCAACATACAGGGCCAGAGAGTTGATGTCTTGACGGACAGATGGGAAAGGCCCGGCTCGAAGGCGGTGACTTGGAACCGCGAACCTGCTTCTGGCATCTATTTCTACCGGCTGACGGCGGGAGATTTCATAGATACGAAGAGGATGTTGCTGGTGAAGTGATTCTCATCTGTTGAAAGAAGGTTTGTCGGGCAGGAATACTTGACCTGAAGAGCGCTCCGGTTTCTCCCGGGCGCTTTCTTATTTACAGATTGCGACGGAAGTCAGGCCGAAGTTAGGATAAGATTACTTAACCATAATTCTGGACAATTACCTTGACGGCGACTCTCTCACCAATATCCGTTTTATTTGTTGACTTTTTTAGCAGAATCAATTAAATGTATATGGAGGTGGGTGGTCGTGTTAATCAGTCTCCTTATGACAATGAGTAAATTCTTCTTCTAATCGCTTGGCGCTAATCACACTGGATGGAAGACTAATAATCGAACTTCGTGCCTTTGAGCAAACCTTAACATTTCTGGAGGATGTTATGTACCGCTTGGTGCTTGTCTCAATTCTTTTGTTAGTGCTACCAGCCACAGGATTCGCCATCGTTGACCAGGAGAAACTATATTACTCCGGATACGGTTATATTCTCTACTTCACTGATGATGATCATGATGGTTGGCACGATCCCGGCGAGGAGTATTATCCATACCCGCACGGGTCTAGGTGGAACTATGATATGACTTGTTGGTATGCCAGCGCCTGCAATCTCATGGAAGACGAAGGGTTTGGCAATCCATATCTTACCGGCTTGCGGGACGGCGCCGCGTTTTCACCTGCCACCAGTCCCTGGGGAAATCAATACTGGGCTTACGGCGGAGGTGCCTACCGGACCTTCGACGATGGTGGCTGGCAGCATTGGGCATTTGACTTCGAGGGCCTTGAGTACCCGGATTTCATTAATGCAGTAGATGAGTTTGGGTCCGGTTCCTGGACGATTAACCCGGTTCAGTGGTCCCAGGACAGAATAGCAGAAGGTCGCGCCGTTGGTGTCTGTCTATATTCAGGATATCTTACTCGCGGTGCCCTGCCCAGTGGTTACTACCCTAATATGCCCGGATACTATCATGCCATCACCATCTGGGAAATCGATGAAGTTGCCGGTGAGCTCGTTATCACCGACTCCGACGACCAGGTTTACGGACCTCGAACAGTTTCGTATACATATTCCAATAACGACTGGGCCATTCAGGACCTCTATCCGGGACCGGATGCGCACATAAATTACTGCGTATGCCTGGCGGGACAGCAACTCCCGGAGGTGTCAATTGTGATAGACCCGGATCCACCGAGTGAAACCGTCACGGTCCCTCCAGGTGGTAGCTTTGGTTTTGCCGGAACCTTGACAAACAACACTGCTCAGCCTCAAACCGTTGACGTCTGGACAATGGCTATTGACTCGGATGGGGTAGTGTATGGACCATTCAAGAGGTCATACAATGTAGAGCTGGCACCTTATGAGACCCTCCAAGGTCACTTCGATCAGCACGTCCCCAATTCTGCACCACTGGGATTCTACGATTACATTGCCTACTGTGGGGATTACCCTGCAACCGTGATCGATTCCTCCTTCTTCGAGGTGGAAATCATCCAGGGTGGACTTGCTAAGGTTGACGGGGGAGATTGGGTTCTGACGGGATCATTTGACAGAAGCGATGATTTCGCCAGCGTTGCCTCTGAGTTTGGGCTAACCGGTAATTATCCCAATCCGTTTAATGCTAACACGATCATAAATTATCGGTTGCCAATCAGCAATTACGTCAAGCTGGAGGTTTATAACCTGCTCGGTGAGAAGGTAGCCACCTTGGTTGGGGAGAAGCAGGAGGCAGGTTATTACTCCGTCAACTGGGATGCTTCGGAGATGTCTTCGGGCATCTACTTCTACAGACTGACTGCTGGAGATTACACCGAGACCAAGAGGATGTTGCTGGTGAAGTAAGATTCACAGCAGATTAAACGGATTAAGCAGAAGACGAAAAGCCTGAAAGAATGCAAGAGCTCTAAGGAGAAGGTTATGTAAGCCGCCATAAGGTTGGTCCTCTGCCGCTCCCATAAATCTTCTCATTCCTGCTATTGGGAAAAGAGAATCTTGCCGATAAAGCATGTTGGATAGTTGATCATCGTTGCACGAGATAGCTCGCGTCAAGATGCAGAAAAATCGTATGAAATCAGGTTTTGATTCGTTTATATTTGGTGGCAAAGGAGGAGTTGAGTAAGATTACGGGCCGGGACGCCCTCCCGGGCTGTTTTCGTATTGACACTCAGAGTGAGTTGGATCGTTCAATCCTTGGGAAATCTGAATCGAGGGGCTTTTGGGGATATTTCTCTTTGATAAACAGGTTTTTTGTATTATATTAGTATTGTGAAAAACCAGCAAACAGAAAGAAAGCGCTAAATCCGAGGAGGAATCATGAGACGCTCTGCTTTTCTTTTCACAGTGATATTTGCGCTTACCGCATTCACCCAGTTGGCCTTTGCTGATGGATCACAAGGGACTGCGCCAAAAAAGGAGTTGACCCTCGAGGAGAGGTTGAAACACCTGGGTCTCATCATCCCTGAAGATGTCAAGAGACGTTTTGAGGAGCTGGATCAACAGCCATCACCGGTATTGCTTAACCCCGACATACGTTTCGATTGGCGCGAAAGGGGCGGCGTTACCCCGGTGAAGGACCAGGGAGAGTGTGGCTCCTGCTGGGACTTTGGGGCTACGGGCGCAATTGAGTCGGCAGTCTTAATCGCGGATACGGTTGAATGGGATCTGTCCGAACAGCAGATAATGGATTGCAACTCCGCCAGACAGGGTTGCGATGGTGGATGGAGCTCAACTGTTTACGGACACGTCATGAATTACGGCGAAGTTCAGGAAGAATGCTACCCCTACCGGGCAAGGAGCCCCATGCCTTGCGAGCAAGACACCTGCGTGGTGATGGTGACGATAGACAGTTATCGGCAGATTCAAAACAGTGTCAGCGCCATCAAGAATGCGCTCCTGGACAGGCCGGTGTCATCGTGCTACTACGTCTACCCTGATTTCCATTGGAACTGTTATGAGAATTGGTCTGGTGTTGTAAACCACCTGGTGCTTATCGTGGGTTGGGATGATACCCTGTGCACAGATGGCGCCTGGATCATAAAGAACAGTTGGGGTGCCGGCTGGGGTGACCACGGCTTTTTCCATCTCCCTTACGGTTCATCCGGCATAGGCCTCTACACCGAGCAGCCGACTTACGTGAGTCATCTGCCGCAGCTGACTTACCAGCCGGAGGCGATGACCTTCAACCTCCCCTCCGGCGGAGAGGCCAGTCAAACCCTGACGCTCGGCAATACCGGCGACGGGGACCTGCATTACCGCATCAGGCTGTTCAGGCCCGGCTTTCAGGATGAGTTCGGATACTACTGGTTTGATTCCGACAATCCCAACGGTCCGGAGTATGCCTGGATCGACTTAAACGGGGTGGGGCAGGTGGTGGACTTCGGAGGAAACCCCGACAATGCCAATTCCGGGCCCATAGATCTAGGGTTTGATTTCGATTTCTACGGAAACACCTTCAACACCATCTGTATCTGCTCCAACGGGTGGGCCTCCTTCACCGACGGCACTTCCGTCAACAGCTATAACATGCCGATACCAGCCACATACGCACCCAACGATCTTTTGGCTCCGTTCTGGACCGATTTGGACCCCGGCGCTGGCGGCGATGTCTATTATTACACCAACAACGCCGACAGTGCCATCATCTCCTGGGAGGAGGTTTACGACAGCTGGGAGGAGGGGAGATTCACCTTCCAGATAGTGCTGGTTGCACCAGATACGATAGTCTACCAGTATGAGTCGATGGGGCCAGGGGGCCGCATTGACAGGGCCACCATCGGAATGGAGAACGGCAGCGGCACCGTGGGATTGCAGGTCTCCCGCAACGAGATTTACACTTACGGCCAGAAGGCGGTACAGTTCTATCTCGGCGATCCGCCGGGAGCGTTTGACTGGCTTTCGAGCAGCAACGACCACGGCACCATCTGGGAGGGAGGCTCCTGGGACATCACCATCAGCTGCGCTGCCGGGGATCATCCGGACGGGAAATACTGGGGGATCATCAACCTCTACACCAACGACCCCGACAGCATTCACGTGGATATCCCGGTCGTTATGAACGTGGGAGTGACCTCTGTTGGTGGGGTGGAGACCGTCGCACTTTCTCACTCTCTCAAGCAGAACTACCCCAACCCGTTCAACCCCACAACCGAGATCCGCTATAACCTGCCGGAGCGAGCGAATGTCCGTCTGGAGATCTACAACCTCTCAGGACAGCGCATAGAGACTCTGGTCAATGAACCCCAAGAGCCGGGGGTGCACTGGGTAACCTGGGATGCTTCGACTTACTCCAGCGGCGTTTACTTCTACAAGCTAATAGCAGGAGATAGAGTCTCCGCCAAGCGAATGACGTTGCTGAGATAATGCCGCTCTCTGATAAACAGAAAACGGGTTGGGATACAGTCCCGACCCGTTTTTGATGTCTCCGATGAGACCTGATTGTCGCGTTGACAAAGATAGAAAGGTAGACAACTTGATCCACAGGGAGACCTCTCGGGGCAAGGATTACGAAACATATCGTTTTCCCGAATGGTCTTCTGTTAGAGACAGAAAGAAGATTTGACTCATCAACATAGACCCCAAGGAGAAGTCATGAGACGCTTTGTTTTCCTGTTCACGGTAGTATTTGCGCTCACCTTATTCACCAAATTGACCCTTGCTGATGGCTCACAAGGGACTGCGCCAAAAAAGGAGATGACGCTCGAAGAAAGAATGAAACACTTGGGCCTCATCATACCTGAAGACGTCAAGAAGCGTTTCGAGGAGTTGGACAAAGGGGAGTCGCCGGTCCTGCTGAATCCCGAGGACCGCTTCGATTGGCGCGAGATGAAGGGTGTTACTCCGGTCAAAGACCAAGGGGCCTGCGGCTCTTGTTGGGACTTTGCCGGCGTCGGCGCAGTTGAGTCGGCAGTCCTAATCGCAGATAGTGTAGAGTGGGATCTGTCCGAACAGCAGGTGATAGATTGCAACACGCAAGGATACGATTGTGGCGGTGGCTGGATGGATGCTGTCTACCTGCTCTACAGGTATTACGGCGCCAATGAGGAAACCTGCTACCCCTATCGGGCCAGGCACGGCTACCCCTGTGGGCAGGACACCTGCGTCGGGATGGTGAAACTCGATCGCAGCAGGGACATTCCCAACGACGTCAACGAGATCAAAAACGCCCTCCTGACCGGACCGGTGTCGACAACGTATGTCGTTCGCGGCGGTTTCAGTTGGAACTGTCATCAAGGTCCTCCGGGCAGCCCGAATCACGCCGTAGTTATCGTGGGTTGGGATGATAACCTCTGCGGAGGTGGTGGCTGGATTGTGAAGAACAGCTGGGGTCCGTGGTGGGGTGACCAGGGCTATTTCTATATACCTTACGGTTCCTGCAGCATAGGCTCCTATACTCAACAGCCGGTCTATACCAGTCGACTGCCGGAGCTGACCTACGAGCCCGAGACTGTTATCTTCTACGTCCCCTCCGGCGGCGAGGCCAGTCGAATACTGCGGCTGGGAAATCTCGGCACTGGAGACCTCTATTACCGCATCAGATTGCTCAAGCCCACCTTCCAGGATGAGTTCGGATACTACTGGTTTGATTCCGGTAGACCCTTGGGCCCGGAGTACAATTGGATCGACATAAGCGGAATAGGCCAAGTCGTGGATTTCGGTGGGAACCCCGACGATGGCAATTCCGGCCCGATGGATCTGGGGTTTGAGTTCGATTTCTACGGCAACAGCTTCAACAGTATCTCGGTTTGCTCCAACGGGTGGGCCTCTTTCTCCGATGGCACCTCTACCAGCAGCTACAACAGACCTATACCGTTCGGAGGCGCACCCAACGACCTTTTGGCTCCGTTCTGGACCGATTTAGATCCCGGCACCGGTGGTGATGTCTATTACTACACGAACAATGCTGACAGCGCTATCATCTCCTGGGTGGATGTCTACGATAGTTGGGGGC
>JBHIBM010000124.1:0-6152 GCA_046759085.1 Candidatus Zixiibacteriota bacterium | reverse complement strand
CATCATCCAATTGAAAAAGCTATTATAGCATTGGTATCCTTATCCCCTTTTTCTTGGCGACTTCGATGGCCTCTTGGTAACCGGCATCGACGTGGCGAGCAACTCCGATTCCAGGGTCGTTCGTAAGCACCCTGTCCAGGCGTGCCTCCATCTCTTTAGTCCCATCGGCGACGATCACCTGCCCGGCGTGGATTGACAATCCCATGCCGACTCCGCCTCCGTGGTGAATTGAGACCCAGGAGGCTCCCGAGGCGGTGTTCAACAACGCGTTCAGAAGAGGCCAGTCCGCTATGGCGTCGGAGCCATCCTTCATCCCTTCGGTCTCACGGTAGGGGGAGGCGACAGAGCCGCAATCGAGGTGGTCTCGACCGATGACGATGGGAGCGGAGATCTCCCCCTTTGCGACGGCGTCATTTATGGCCTTGCCGAACTTAGCTCTATCCCTGTAACCGAGCCAGCAGATCCGAGCAGGCAGCCCCTGGAATTTGACCTTCTCCTGCGCCATCTCTATCCAGCGAGCTAAAGCTCTATCCCCCGCGAAAAGTTTCAAGGCAATCTCGTCGGTCTTAGCTATATCGTCGGGGTCTCCGGAGAGAGCGGCCCAGCGGAAGGGACCTTTGCCCTCACAGAAGAGGGGTCGAATGTATGCGGGGACGAAACCGGGGAAGTCGAAGGCGTTCTCCACTCCCGCCTTTTGAGCTTGACCGCGGATATTGTTGCCGTAATCGAAGACCACGCTGCCGGCTTTCTGGAAATCGAGCATCGCCCGAAGGTGTCCGGCCATCGACTCATAAGATCTCTTTACGTATTCTGTGGGATTTTTCTTTCTGAGGCCCAACGCCTCCTGCAGGCTCATCCCACCGGGAACGTATCCGTTCAACTCATCGTGGGCGGAGGTTTGATCTGTGACCACATCCGGGATGATGCCGCGCTTGACCATCTCCGGGTGGGTGTCGGCGCAGTTTCCCTCCAGCCCGATGGAGAGGGGTTTTTTCTGCTCCTTAGCTTCGAGGACTAACCTTAGAGCTTCATCCAGCTCGGTTGCCATTCTGTCGCAGTAACCGGTGTTGAGCCTCTTTTCGATCCTGGACTTGTCCACCTCCACACAGAGGATGGCGGCACCGTTCATAGTGGCCGCAAGTGGTTGGGCTCCGCCCATGCCGCCCATGCCGCCGGTCAAGACAAACCTACCGGAGAGGTCGCCTCCGAAATGTTTCTTCGCCACAGCCGACAAAGTCTCGTAGGTCCCCTGAAGGATCCCCTGAGTGCCGATATAAATCCAACTGCCGGCGGTCATCTGTCCGTACATCATCAGCCCCAGTCTGTCGAGCTCCCGGAACTGCTCCCAGCTGGCCCAGTTGGGAACCAAATTGGAGTTGGCAATCAAGACCCTCGGAGCCCAGGGGTGGGTAGTGAAGACTCCGACCGGCTTGCCGGATTGCACCAGTAGGGTCTCGGCATCTCCCAGCTTTCTCAAACACCTCATTATGGCGTGGGCGCACTTCCAGTTTCTGGCAGCCTTCCCGGTACCTCCGTAAACAACCAGCTCCCTGGGGTTCTCCCCCACCTCTTCGTCCAAGTTGTTCAGAAACATCCTCAACGCCGCTTCCTGTTGCCAGCCCTTGCAGCTTCTGCTTTTCCCCCGAGGTGCCCTTACGGGAGTGTAGGTGAAAGGTTTTGCTCCGGATTCAACGGCCATCTGGATTCCTCTTACAGTACATCCTAGACTACTCTCTTCTCAAAAACTAACCTTCGTAACGTGTGAAGTCAACACAAATTGGCTCTCCGTCAGCTGTTCAGAGCTTGCCAGGAGATTGACTTTCGATTCGCCGTGGTTTTATTATGAACTGTTATGTCACAAGGAAGAGAGGGAGATTATACTGAGCTTTTGAGGGGTGAGGCTCTCTCTTCGGGAGCCGCGCTCTTTGGCGTGGCGGAGATTGATTCTGAAAGAGAGAGTTTCCACGAGGAGATCAGAGAGGCGGCAAGGGAGCTCAGGTATGGCATCTCAATGGCGGCGGTCTTGTCTGCACCAGTGCTTGAGACTATAATCGACAGACCTACCCACATATACAAGACTCACTACCGCCACACTAATATGTTTCTTGACAACCTTGCCACCCAGATATCGAAGAGGATTATGAGCTACGGTTACGACGCTATGCCGATAGCGGCCTCTTACGTCGTTGACTGGAAGAGGCAGAACTCTCATCTCTCCCACAAAAGGATCGCCCAGCTGGCCGGTCTGGGTTGGCTCGGCAGAAACAATCTTTTGGTCAATCCCCGCTTCGGCTCCGCGGTGAGGTTGGTGACAGTGTTGACTAATGTCCCCATAACTTCAGATCAACCGATGGCAGGGGATTGCGGTGAGTGCAAAGCCTGTTTACAGGTCTGTCCAGTTGGAGCCATCAAAGAAAGACCGGAGGAGTTCGACGATCTGGCTTGCTTCCATCAGTTGCAGAGATTCTCTAAGCAAGACAACTTGGGGCAGCACATCTGTGGCCTCTGCGTCAAAGTCTGTAGAGGGGAGAGTGGGCGAGATACGAGGGCCTGAAGGGGTCAAGCTTCTGTGTGGGCTGATTCTCTCCGAGAATGTACCCTTCGAAAGTGTAAGGGCGAAATTGACTGAGTCTCTCGGGCCGGTCGATCTCGAGCTCGAGCCCTTTGTCTTCGACTTCACCCAGTATTATTGCGAGGAGATGGGAGGAAATCTGAGACGGGCGTTTCTGAGCTTTGAGAGATTAATCGATCCCGGAAGACTGGCGGAGACAAAAGCTCTCACGAATCGTCTGGAGCGGGAATTCGGACAGACAATTGAGGGCAGGCTGAGAAGGAGGGTGAATATCGACCCCAGCTATCTCGAAGCCAGCAAGTTGGTTCTGGCTAGCACCAAAAACTTCTCCCATCGCGTCTATCTGACAAGGGGGATATTCGCCGAGGTAACTCTGATTTTCAAACAGGGCAGGTTTGAGGAGTTGGAATGGACATATCCCGATTATCGAACAAAGAGAGTGAAGGATTTCTTGCTAAGAGTGAGGGAACGATATTTGTCGCAGTTGAGGTGAGACCCCGTCAGCGGTAGCCAGCAAACAGCAAACAGTAGATAGTAGATAGGGGCCTGAGTCTGTCCGTGAACCGCAAGCTATGGACTGTGGACTCAACCCGGGATGAGCTTGCGACCAGTAAGCAGATAGAAAAAAAGAGGCCGGATAACCGGCCTCTTTTTTGCATCTCAGCCTACGCGAAAGTTGTTCAGGGGTGCCGAGCGACTTTGGAACGACCAGAGGAGAGTTGAGGTGTCGATTCCCTGTTGCTGTAAATTGACGGTGTTTCCGAGAAACGCCATTTGACGGTGGTGGGCATCATCTCACTAATCTGCTTCCGCTTGATGTAGTTAGGTATTGGTTGTCTGTGAATTGACGGCGGTTGTGAGAAAAACCACCCGAGCATCAGGGACATCACCTGGTTAGCCTGCTCTTGCTTGATGTAGTGGAGGGGGAAGGCGAAGTAGGAACATCTGTAATTGGGACCCTCTCGGCGACTTGCTACCGGCCAGCCGTGAAAGCTGGAGCCTTCCGGTTCGCCAGAGATGAACTTATACAGGGTTTCGGAATTGCCGCCCCTGGAGAACCGTTCCACGCCGGGGAGTTTGGTGGTATCCCAGTCTTTACCGTAGTAGATTCTGGCCACCTGGATTGAGTCTATCGATAAATCGGGGAAATCGCTGGCAGAAGCAGAGGCTCCTATGAACTCCTGGGTCTGGAATAACGGGCTGGGTATCCACCTTATGAACCAACTGGTCTCGAGGTCGAGGTAATCAGCCGCCAAAAGGTCACTTTCGAAACTTTCCTCGAAATACCAGAGGGTGTCTGTATTATGATATTTAAAGCACTGTCTCCCGACAATCCACACCATCCCGCCCGCCTGCAAATACCAGCGAAGCTGCTCACAGGGCTTATCCTGTTGAATGGCGAAACGGTACCCCTCGTTGACTACCACCAAGAGCTTATAGTTGAACACCTCCAGAAACGGGATTGGATCTTGATTGGCCCCGGTGGGCTCACTGAAGAAGGCGACTTGAGTTGCAGAATCGACGCCGGCAAATTCGAAGGCCCGATAGAAAAACCCCCTCAGGGAATCGGGGACAGTCTCCTGGCCGACCCTGAAGGTGGAATGCTGGTCGTAGCGAGAGAGGTCAACAAAGGCGATGTCCGTAGCCAAATCCGGGTCGCTTATGAAAAGCGGTTCGACTACGTGCATGAGGCCGGTGGCCGCGGTGGGGTCGGGAACGAAGGCGTCATCGCGGGCTCTGACCATAAACAGATAATAGCCACTGCGAAGACCCGCCATGGTCACAAACTGGTCTGTGACCCATACATCACCGGCGGTGGAATCGTAAGACTCATACCTCACCCCATTGTTAACGTATATCTCCACCTGGGCGGTGTCGATGTAACAGGTATCGTGTGGACCGTAAAGCGCCCAGTGGTATTCGAAGGGGGGTTGGTCTCCGGGGTAATCGACGGTATCCGAGCCAGACCATTCGAAGGCTATTCCCCCGAATTGGTCGCTCAACTCTGGCAAGCAATAGAAGATTGGAAACGAATCACCGTCACACTGCTCAAAACGGCTGTAAGGCAGAAGATACCATCCTTCGGTGGCCGGCGGGTGGTTATTCCTCCAGAGGGTCCGGAATCTGATGCTGGAGAAAACGGAGTCGTCATCCAGGGCGCGAAGGAATATATATTGTTTGATATACACGCTGGCGCTGGTGTCAGCGTACAACTGAACCGTATCCCTGGTCCCTTCCACCGCTATCCAATCTGTGATGGTGTCAGCGAAGTTCTGTGCGAAATCGACCGGTGAGACTCCGCCGAGGTCGGCGTCCCTCACAACAACGTATTGAAACTCGATTATGTAGCCGTCGATGTCGGTTCCGTACCAGGCCACAACCGGATTATAACCTAGAGAAGAAGAATCGTTGGGGACGTTGGCGAAAAAGACCACCGGGGGAATATTTACATAGGCAGTCCCCTTCTTCTTCAAAGAGCAACCGATCAGTAATGCCAGAGCGATGGTGATCGCAAAGACTATCCCCAGCTTGAGGTATGAGTTATTCCTAATTAACATCTAAAATGTCCTCCTGCAATCGCTAATGCTCAAAATCTTAGAAGGAGAAACCTAAGGAGAAGCGGTGCACCTCCTTAAGCCAGCCGAAGTCGTGATACCCGTAATCGGCTCGCAGAGTTACTCCCGAGAGCGGGATTTTCGCTCCGGCTCCGGCGGTGAAACCGCCTCCAGCATCGTCTTCGAATCTGTTTCCGATTCTCAAGGCCACCATGTCATTGTACCAGTATTCCATCCCGGTGTTGTATTTCTCCAGGTTGTCGTTGGGATGGGAACCCTGGACCGCAAGCACCACCCGGTGAGAGCTGTTACTGACAGCGTCAATGGCCATTCCGAATTTGAAGTCCATCGGGAGGGGGTAGCTTTCCTCGATGAACTTCTTATCCGAGCCGAAATTCGCTATCATCATGCAGATCTTGAAATTCCTGAAGCCGGTTTCATAGAGAGTGCCGACATCTGCACCCCAGCCGACGGCCTTCTCTTCCTCCAGGAACTCCCCGATGTATTTCACGGTGATGCCGACCGAGAAACGGTCGGTAAGGCTGGCGGCGTAAGAGACGCTGGCGGCAACGTCTCGAGCGGTGAAGGTCTGCCCGCTACCTCGCGGGTAAGTATAATCGGTCAACGGCATTTCATCGGTCGACAGGTAGTAAAAGCCGAAACCCAATGCCCCCAGGAGCTGTGGCACCGGTAGGGTCAGAGCCGCAAATTCATAGTTGATATCTGCAGGGTAGTCAATGTGAGTGAGCATCACCTGAGCCTGGGGGAGGGTTGCGATCAGGGCCGGATTGTAGTAGACCGCAGAGGCATCGTCGCAGTTTGCGATGAACGCCTCTCCCATCCCCACCGCTCGCGCCGACACCCCGATCTCCAGAAACTGTCCTCCGGCGGTGCCGACTTTGGCCTGCGCGAAAGCCAGCTCCGAGACCAACAACATCAGAAGAATCGCCAGGCCGACGACTGTGATTTTCTTCATATTATTCTCCTAACTTTCTCAAATCACTTCTTTTCCACACCGATTCTAT
>JBHIBM010000123.1:0-6152 GCA_046759085.1 Candidatus Zixiibacteriota bacterium | reverse complement strand
GACGGATTCGCTGGGCGATACTCTCTGGACACGTACTTACGGTGGGACCGATCAGGATGTTGCTCACTCCGTTCAGCAGACCACCGATGGCGGGTTTATCTTGGCCGGTCTTACCGGATCCTTCGGCGCGATCTACAGCGATGTTTACCTGGTGAAGACGGATTCACAGGGGGACACGGTCTGGACTCGGGTCTATGGGTCGGGCCCCATTGAGGGTGCTTGGTCTGTTCAACAGACTAGCGACGGCAGGTATATCGTTGCTGGCGAACGCAAGCAGGCTTGGTGTGATTTCTACCTTTTGAGAGTCGATACCGACGGAGACACCCTCTGGACTCGAACTTATGGAGGCAGTTGGGAAGATCAGGCTCGCTCTGTCCAGCAAACGACTGATGGCGGGTATATCCTCGCCGGCTCTACCCAGCCTTACTACCTGGCTGACTTGGACTTCTACCTGGTAAAGACGGATTCGCTGGGGGATACTCTCTGGACCCGGACGTTCGGTACAAGTCTCGACGAGAAGGCTTGGTGCGTCCAGCAGACCACCGACGGCGGGTATGTCTTCGTGGGTAATATCGATTATGGCGGTGGCATTTCGAATGTTCATCTGGAGAAGATCGATTCTTCCGGCAATACTCTCTGGACCCGGGAATACGGAAGTGATTCCCTCAGCTCTGCTTACTCGGTCCAACAGACCACCGACGGCGGGTATATCATCGCTGGTTTGACTGCTCACCGGGCAGCCGCGAGTGGTGAGGTCTATTTGGTCAAGACCGACGCTTCTGGCGATACCCTCTGGACACGAACATATGGGGGGAATCAAAAAGATTTGGCCCACTCCGTCCAGCAGACCACCGACGGTGGATATCTCGTTGCCGGTTTGACACGCTCTTTCGGCCAAGGTCTCTATGATGTCTACCTGCTGAAAATCGTCGAACGACTGGGGATGTGGTGCGGAACACTGACTCCTGTCTTCTGTCGGGGCCAGAACTTCTACTTTGAGCTCATCGTCCGCAACAACACCGGGAGTAACGTCTCGGGAACTCTCACTTTTAGCGGTCATTCTGGCTATGATTGTGACCCCGGGAATGTCCTTGTCTCCATTCCGAGGTCTAGGGCTTATCCCCCCGGCGTTACTCAGAGCTACTATTACTTTAACGTCCCGAATGCCGCCCTACCCGGTGAATATAGCGCTTCCATCGAGGGTACACTCAATCCTGGAGGTCATCAGGTCCGCTGTTGCATGAACACCAACATCGTGCAGTGCGGGCCGTGGAGGTCAGGCGGCAACAGCGAGTGGGAGCTGGTGGAGGTTGAGCGTCCGGAGATTGCCCTCCCGATGGTTGCTGAGCTTTACCAGAACCATCCCAATCCGTTCAACGTCACCACGGCTGTCGAGTATGAGCTGCCTGAGGCTGGCAACGTGAGGTTGGAAGTTTACAACCTCGTGGGCAAGAAGGTGGCGACTCTTGTGAACAGGGTGGAGGAAGCCGGCTACAAGTCTGTCACCTGGGATGCCTCGGATGTCTCCTCTGGCATCTACTTCTACAAGCTGATTGCCGGAGATTTTACTGAGACGAAGAGGATGATGCTCGTCAAGTAGTTCTGTCTTTCCAGAATCCCAATAGCGCTCGGGTGTCTCCCGGGCGCTTGTGCAACTCCGTAAGCAACGGGGAATTAGAAACCTGCTGTTCAAGCACGAGGCAGAAGCCGGAAGACAGGAACAATTTCCACTGTTACCCAGTTTAAGCTATAAAGTTGACTATGCGGATGATCAACAGGTCCTGAGAAAGGAGAAAAAAATGAGAAAGCAGTTCCTTTTGGTGGCGATCCTTGCATTTGTCTTTATCGCCAGCTATTCTGGGTACGCTTACGCATGGGGTAGCGCTTCGTGCTCCGCCGAGAAGTCTGGTTCAGCCGCGATCAGTCCAGCCTCAGCAGAGGAGGAATCGGAGCTGGAAGAGGTAGAATTTGCTAACGTCTTTGCCGTCGATGAGGAAGGAAATGAATATGCGGTCTGCCCTATCAGCGGCTCAGCATTCAAGGTCTCTGAAGGCACCTCCTATTCGATGGTCGATGGCAAGGGCTATTACTACTGCTGCGCCGGGTGTGAAAAGCCGTTTCAGGCTGATCCAGAGAAGCATATGAGCAAGATGAAAAAGAAGATGGCCGAAGCCCAGAAGAAGTTTGAAAAGGGTGAGCGCCCGGGCGAATCCGAGATGTAGGTTTTCACAATCAAGCGTCTCTTCGAAGCTTATTCACAGGCTGCGACGATTTACTGCCCTCTGCTACTTGTAGAAGAGACTGACTCTCAAACCCCGACCGCCGGTATTCGTGCCGGCGGTTTTCTTATTGATCATTTCTCGTCCCTGGAGCGACATAGGCTGCCGCGGGCACCGGCGAACACATTTTAGAGTTCAGGCAATGCTATAATATTATTCAGTCCCTTGTTGAAGGCTCAATAGGGTGAGGCTGTATGAAGTATTCCTGAAGCGTGATCAGCAGATTTAGAAATTTGCCCTTCCGACTAGACCCTCTCCGACAATCGTGCTCAAGAGGCTGTCTTCAGCCGTGCTAACCGCTCTTCGGCCTCGTCTATCACCTCTATGCCGGGGTCAGCATCCTTCAAGATGTCAAGGAACTGCTGGTATTGCTCGACGGCTTTGCTTGTCCAGCCTGATTCCTCGTAGGCTGTCCCCAACAGATAGTGAGCCATGACTGACCAGAAACCGGCAAATGCCCTCTCTTCATCATACCTAGAAAGCATGCTCTCAAGCAGCTCTACCGCCTCTGCGAGCTTTCCCGACTCCAGATAGGCTTCTGCCAGACGATAGCCCACTGCGAAACCGGGAGAGGGACTTTCTCTCTGCACTCTCTCCAGATGGGCCACGGCGGAATTGGCATTTCCCTTCACCAACTCGATGGCGCCCAGACTCGCCCAGTAACGGTGCATAACGGAGGCATCCTCCACATTGATGTCCTTTTTCATTTCCCGGAGCAGCTCTTCAGCTTCCGCAATTCGCCCAGCCTCGGCTAGAAAGAAGGCGTGTGCAGGTCGGTATCTCATGGGGTCGTCGGAATGAAGCCTGTCGTGGGACTCTTTGGCAAATCCAGCCTCCTTCAATGCCAGTTCCGGTTCTCTCCTGACGAGCTGGATCCACGCTTTCGCGTAGTGCTTCTCAGGCTCTCTAGTTTCCGCCTGCTCCATTCTGTCCGCGGCCAGGCCGGCCTCCAAGACCTGAAGGGCCTCCTGTAACTTGCCTTGATATGAGGGGACCAAGGACAGTGCCAGCCGCCCGACGGCCCGGGCCTCTTTTTCACTGCTGGAGGCGACGACCTTATAGCTGCTTTCGGCCTTCGCATATTCTCTCTCAAAAAGATACATGTGTCCCAGTTTCAACTCCGAGGGATAGAAATCGGGCTTTTTCTCCAGGGCCTTTCGGTACGATTCGATGGCCTGGTCTATCCTGCCGTTGTATGCGTAGAGGTCTCCACGGGAGTCGTAAGGATTGGCCTCATCGGGCGCCAGGGATATGTACTGGTTGATGGCCCAGATCGATTTCTCGAAATCTCCGACTCTGTCGTAGGCGTAGGCGAGCATGTTATACGGGTCCTTGTACAGGGGATCAATCTCTATCGCCTTATTGTAATAGGGGACGGCCTTCTCCGGCTCGCGCAGGTACATATAATAGGCAATTCCTATCCAATAGAAGGCCTCCTTGTCGTGTGGATGCTCGTCAGTTATCTTCTGGAGCTTCTCAATGTATCGAGGGTAGTCGCCCGAGGCCCGCGCATCGATCGCCCGGATCCACTGCTTCTCCCTCTGGTTGGCCCTATCGGAGTACTCCAAAGCCTTTGCTATCAACACCTTTTGCTTCGGCCCTTCTCTAAACATCGCCAATCTGGCGTAAGCCATTGCGAAGGTGGAGTCGAGCTCCACGGCCTTCTCGTAGCTTCTGATGGCCTCCGCATTGTAGAGCTTGGAGCTGTACTCACGGCCCTCCAGATAGTAGCGGTAGGCTTCCGGCGAGTGGGTGGTGACCTCCGCCACCGGTCGGTCGGGCTCCTGTTGTGCGGCCGCAGGAAGTGCCAGATCTTTCTTAATCTCAACCGTTAGCTTATCCACAAGCGTGAATATCTCCTCCTCTCTCTGGCCTGCAATTCGCTGTGAAGCTACAGCACTGCCAGTCTCCACCTCTACCAACTGGGAGGTGATGACTATCTGTGGTGCAACCTGAAGGATGCTCCCCAGGAGCATCCATTTGGCCTGAGCCCTCCTGGCAACTTGGGAGGCCACGTCCTTGTCGACTCTTTTCGTCCCCTCTCTGCCGATCAGCTTCAGGATATCATATAGCCTCTGACTGGAGACCACCTGGACGTAGCGCGACTCCGAGAGATCGGCGATGAGGAGATTGGTCACAATCTCCCCGAGCCTTTGGGTATCCTCGGGGTCGGCCAGGTTGTCAAAATACATGATCGCCAGACGGTTCTCAGCGGCGACCACATCCTGGGTGGGACGTATCTCAATCTTCCAGGGTTGCAGCATCAGAATCATAAAAACAATAGCTGCCAGAATCAATCCCGGGACTAAAACCCTCTTGACCCCGCTTCGAGGTTTCCTGCGTGGAGCTATGTAAGTCCGCGTTGCCAGCCCCAAGTCTGTCGCTTTCTTCACCCGCTTCAGGTCAGCCAAAACCCCGGTTGCGGTCTGATAGCGGGTCTCCAAATCCTTGTCTAAGGCTTTGTCAACGATCTCCTGCAGCCCCACCGGAACCTTGGCCTTGTAACGAGCTAGCGGCTCAGGGATGTCGCTCAAAATGGAGTTCAATATCGCTGCCTCTGTGTCCCCCTTAAAGGGGGCCCGACCGGTGATCATCTCATACAACACCACCCCAAGGGAAAAGATGTCTGAGCGCTGATCGACTTCTCTCCCCTGCACCTGCTCCGGCGACATATAACCGATGGTGCCCATGGTGGTGCCAGCCTTGGTAAGTCTCTCCTCCCCCTTAATGGCGGCTAGCCCAAAGTCCACCAGCTTAGGCCGACCAGATTTGCTGATGAGGATGTTGGAGGGTTTCATGTCCCGATGGACAATCCCGGCGCCGTGGGCCTCCTGCAGCCCCTCACAGATCTGAATGGCCAGATCGACGATCTGGTTGATAGAGAGCGTTCTACTCTGGCCGAAGTCGCCCAGGGAACGACCCTCCACATACTCCATGGCAAAAAAGGGACGGCCCTGATACTCTCCCACTTCGTAGATGGTGACGATGTTGGGATGACTGAGAGCCGCTGCTGATTGGGCCTCCCGCTTGAAACGGGTTCTATAGCCCTCATCGGAAGCGTACTCGAAGGGCAGGAACTTCAATGCCACCCGCCGGTTGAGCTCCGGGTCTTCAGCAAGGTATACCTCCCCCATGCCCCCGACGCCGATCTTCTCGACGATTCTGTGGTGTCCGACTACAGTGCCCGCTGAGAGAACTGTGAACGATTGAGTTCTCTCGGTTTCATTTCCACTACCTTCCGAAGCCATGGTGAAGTCTCCGCCAACATTGACTAACGGCCAAAAGAGACTGCAGTGACTATCCAAAATAGGCGCCTGGTAAGACTAAATCAACATCTATTTCGGTTATTGTTCTCGGCGCAGAACCAGTAAGGTGGTATCGTCGCTGGGAGGAACCTCTCCAATGAACCTCTTGACCTCCTGCATTACCGATTCAGTTAGCTCCTCGGGCGACTGATCCCGACAGGTCAGAACCGCCCTCTCCAAGCTCTCTTCACCGAATTCCTCTTCCCTTGCATTCATCGCCTCGGGAATACCGTCGGTGAACGCAAACAGAAAATCTCCTGCCGCCAGCTTGAGAGCTTCCTCCTTCCAGGCGGCAAGATCGAAAGCCCCTACGGGGATGCCGGAAGCCTCCAGATGTTCCACCTTACCATCTTTCCGCACCAGCAGGGGAGGATTGTGGCCGGCGTTGAGGTATCGAACGGTGTTAGTCTCGGGGCAGAGTACCCCGATGAAAAGAGTGGCAAAATCCTCCGGGCGGGTGGACCTCAAAAGCTGGTTGGAGACAGAACCGGTGGTTTCCAAGAGGTCAAAATCCTTCGCATTGTACAGCACCCGGAAGGAGGCCAAGATGTTTGAAGCCAAGAGGGCC
>JBHIBM010000122.1:0-6156 GCA_046759085.1 Candidatus Zixiibacteriota bacterium | reverse complement strand
AGGAGGCACTGTGGGAGAGCGAGGAGAAATACCGGTTGGTGAGTGAGAATGTCCCCGTTGTGGTTTATTCAGCACTGCCTGATGAACATTCTACTACTACTTTAGTTTCCGGAAGAATCATGGAGCTTACCGGATATCCTCATCAGGAATTTGTGGAAGATGCGGAGTTGTGGACACAGATTGTTCATCCGCACGACAGATAGTATGTATGGAAAAAAATCGAAGAGCACCGTGAGAAGATGGCACCACTTGATGTCGAGTATCGGATAATAACTAAGAGCAACACCGTTAAATGGGTAAGAGACAAAGCAACACCTATGCTTGACGAAAATGGGCAGATCGTCAGAATCGATGGTTTCATGGAAGACATCACCGAGCGCAGGCGGGCGGAGGAGGCGCTGCGGGAGAGTGAGGCTAAATACCGTTCCCTGTTCGAGAATATGCTGGACGGTTTCGCTTACTGCAAAATGATTGTTGACGAGAACGATAAGCCTATAGATTTTGTGTACCTCGAAGTCAACGACGCTTTTGAAAGATTAATGGGACTGAAAGGGGAAAATGTCGTCGGGAAAAAAGTAACGGAGACCATACCGGGCATAAGAGATTCACATCCGGAGCTGTTCGACATATATGGCAAAGTTGCCTCCACCGGTGAAGAGACCAGATTTGACATCCACTTCCAGCCTTTAGACATATGGCTCTCTATTTCTGTGTATTGTCCAAGAAAGGGTTATTTCGTCGCTGTCTTTGACAACATCACCGAGCGCAAGAGGGCGGAGGAGGCACTGCGAGAGAGTGAGGACAAATTCAGGAATCTGGCGGAGCAGTCGCCGAACATGATCTTCATCAACAAGAGGGGCAGAGTGGTCTATGCCAATAAGAAATGCGAAGAGCTTATGGACTACAAAAGGGAAGAGTTCTACTCTCCTGATTTTGAATTCCTCAGCTTGATCTCGCCGGAGTGTGTGGATTTAGTAAAGGAACGTTTCCGCAGACATATGAGGGGTGAAGATCTTGCTGCATACGAATATACACTTATCACCAAGGACGGGCGAAGAATAGACTCAATGCTCACGACAAAGCTGATAGCATACGAGGGAGAAACTGCCATCCTCGGAATAGTGACTGACATCACGGAGCGCAAGAAGGCGGAGGAGGCGGTCAGACAATCAGAAGAGCAGCTTAGAGCCCTCTTCCACAGCGCCGCTGACATTGTCTTCACCAAAGACCAGGAGGGGCGTTACAGTCGCGTCAATGCCGCCTGCGCCCGACTCCATGGACTCTCTGAAGAGGAGTTCATCGGAAAGACCGACTTCGACCTCTTTCCAGGAGAGTACGTACAGCACTCCCGAGAGCTTGACCGCCACGTGATAAAGGAGGGCCGGACCTTCACCGGCGAATACGAGCGACCGATAGGTGGCAAGCTGCGCACCTTCAGCGTTGTGAAGACACCTCTGCACGGGCCGGATGGCGCCATAATCGGATTGTGCGGTATCGCTAGGGATGTAACCGAACAGAGGAGCTTGGAGGAGCAGTTTCGCCAGGCGCAGAAGATGGAATCTCTGGGGACTCTGGCTGGAGGCGTGGCCCACGATTTCAATAATCTTCTGGGGGGAATCCTCGGGTACGTGGGCCTGATAAAAGGTGATTACTCACCAGGAGAGAAGCATTACGCCATGTTAGAGCTGGTTGAGAGAGCCGGGGTGCGAGCTGCGGAGTTGACCAATCAGCTCTTGGCCTTCTCCAGAAAAGGGAAATACGAGCTACGAGTGGTCAATTTGAACAACAGCGTGGAAGATGTGTTGAAGCTGATCGGCAGGACTCTGGACAAAAGCATCGAGATCGCAACTGAACTTCAGGAGAAGCTTCCCTCCGTTGAAGGTGACCCCGGTCAACTCGAACAGACCATCCTGAACCTGTGCGTGAACGCCGCAGAAGCCATGCCCGACGGCGGGAAGCTCCAGTTGGAGACCAGAGTGGTGGCCTTGGAGGAGGAATTTGCCCGCAAATACCTCGGCTCCGACCCCGGGGATTACGTCCTTCTGAGTGTGTCCGACACCGGCATCGGAATGGATTCTGAGACTCTGTCCCGGATGTTCGAGCCCTTTTTCACAACCAAGGAGGTGGGAAAGGGGACCGGTCTGGGGCTTTCGACCGTTTACGGGATCGTCAAGAATCACGGCGGTTACGTCGATGTTCGCAGCCAACCCGGTAAGGGTACCAACTTCGATATCTATCTGCCGGTGTCGAAGAAACAGTTCACGCCCCCGCAACCACGGGCGGCGGAACTGCAGACCGGCCACGAGACCATCCTGGCGGTGGACGACGAGGAGATCATCCGAAGCCTCCTGGAGGAGACGCTGAAAAAGCTCGGCTATAAGGTGATTCTGGCCAATGATGGAGAAGAGGCGGTCCAGATTTACGAAGAGAGAAAGGATGAGATCGACGCCGTCATCATCGATATGATCATGCCCCACGTGGGGGGACGTGAAACCTTCCGGGAGATAAAGAGGCGGAACCCAGACGTCAGAGTGCTCCTCGCGAGCGGTTACTCCCAGGACGGCGCCGCCCAGCGGATCTTAGATGAAGGTGTCAGAGGTTTCATTCAGAAGCCCTTCGAGCTGGTGGAGCTGAGCCAGAAATTGCGGCAGGTTTTGGATTGATCAGCCCTCACCGGCTGCAGTTTCTCTCGACTGTGGCGGGGATTTTCCTGTTGCAAATTCCCGATCTCTTTTGTAAGCTTAGGGGGCCTTTGTTCACCTCCGTAAGCGATGCCCTGTCGCAGAAAGGAATAAAAACGGTGAGAGTACAGGAAGCCACACGTGAGGGGCAAAGCCAGAGGTTCCCCCCTGCTTGTGCCCTCAGGCTTCTGTCGGGGAGTTGCCCCCCGCTATTTCGCTGATTGTGGCTGAGGAGAGTTATGGCGAAGTCGAGATTCACGCTGTGGTTTAAGGAGGTGGGCGTGGACGACCTCCAGAGGGTCGGAGGAAAAAACGCCTCCTTAGGTGAGATGTATCGAAACTTGAGTTCAGAGGGAGTCAAGATTCCGAACGGGTTTGCGGTAACAGCTTCCGCTTATTTTCATCTTCTGGAAAGTGCCGATTTGAATGTCGCCATCAGAAAAATCCTCAAGGGGCTCAACAGCAAGAACGTCCGCGACCTGGGGCAACGCGGACGCCGGGTTCGGGAGCTGATCGAGAATGTCCCCTTAACAGCAGACCTGGAGGCAGAGATAATCGAACAGTATCGCCTCCTGGAGAAGGAATACGGAGATAACGTTGACGTTGCAGTCCGGTCTTCGGCCACCGCCGAGGATCTACCGGAGGCCTCCTTCGCCGGACAGCAGGAAACCTACCTCAACGTCAGAGGTTCAGAGGAGCTGCTTCGAGCCTGTCGCCGTTGTTTCGCCTCCCTGTTCACCGACCGCGCTATCAGTTACCGGGATGACAAAGGGTTTGACCATTTCTCCATCGGGCTTTCCGTTGGGGTGCAGAAGATGGTGCGCTCCGATAGGTCGTGCTCCGGAGTGATGTTCTCCATCGACACCGAGACCGGCTTTTCGAATGCAGTGATCATAAACGGTTCTTGGGGACTGGGGGAGAGCATCGTCGGTGGGAAGGTCATACCGGATGAATTCTGTGTCTTCAAGCCGACTCTAGCACAGGGCTACGGAGCGATCCTCTCCAAGAAGTTGGGCGCCAAAGATACCAAGATCACTTACAGCACCGGACTCAACCCCACCAAGACGGTGGCCACCACTGCCCAGGAGAGGCGGAGTTTCGTCTTAGACGACGAGGAGATTCTGCAGCTGGCTCGATGGGCACTCACGATCGAGGAGCATTACAGTCGCAGGGCGGGCTGTCTTTGCCCCATGGATATGGAATGGGCCAAGGATGGTGTGAGCGGAGAGCTTTACATCGTGCAGGCGCGTCCGGAGACGGTGCAGTCGCTGAAGAACAACTCAGTCTTGACGGAATATCGCCTCTGCGAGAACGGCAAGCTTTTACTCACCGGTGCCCCGGTGGGAGGCAAGATCGGGCAGGGCAGGGCCAACGTCATCCTGGACGTCCAAGACATCGCCAAGTTCAAGGTGAACCAAGTTCTGGTCACCCGCATGACCGACCCCGATTGGGAACCGATCATGAAGATGGCCGCTGCCATCGTCACCGACAGGGGCGGGAGGACCTGCCATGCTGCAATCATCTCCAGGGAGTTAGGGATTCCCTGCGTGGTGGGCGCCGAGGTGGCAACCAAGAAAATCGAATCGGGGCAGAGCGTGACGGTCTCCTGTGCAGAAGGGGAGACCGGTAAAGTTTACCAGGGTTTGCTGAAGTTTGAGGTCAAGGAGACCGACATAGCCGATCTCGAGCGGCCGAGAACGAAGATCATGATGAACCTGGGAAACCCGGAGCTGGCCTTCAGCTTAAGCTCCATCCCCAACGACGGGGTGGGGCTGGCTCGAGAGGAGTTCGTCATCAGCTCCTACATCAAGATTCATCCCTTGGCCCTGGTCCACTTCGACAGATTGAAGGACCAGGAAGCCAAAAGGGAGATTGAGAGGCTCACCGCCGGCTATGAGAGCAAGGAGCAGTTCTTCGTCGACCGCCTGGCGCAGGGGATTGCCATCATCGGGGCGGCCTTTTACCCCCGAGATGTGATTGTCAGGCTCTCCGATTTCAAGTCCAACGAGTATGCCAACCTTATAGGGGGAGCGGAATTCGAACCTCAGGAGGCCAACCCGATGCTGGGCTGGAGGGGCGCTTCCCGATACTACGATGAGAACTTCAGGTCCGCCTTCGGACTGGAATGCCGGGCCTTGAAAAAGGTGCGGGAACAGATGGGACTTCTGAACGTCAAGGTCATGGTTCCTTTCTGTCGCACCGTTTTAGAGGGGAGAAAGGTGGAGGCGGAAATGGCCAGACATGGCTTAGTGCGGGGCGAAAACGGCCTGGAGATCTATGTCATGTGCGAGATCCCCTCCAATGTGATCCTGGCTGACGAGTTCGCCGAGATCTTCGACGGCTTCTCCATCGGTTCCAACGACCTCACCCAACTGGCCCTCGGAATCGACCGGGATTCGGAGCTGGTGGCTCACATCTACGACGAGAGGAACGAAGCCGTGAAAAGGCTCATCAGCCAGGTCATCAAGGCCGCCAAAAAGAGAGGAAGAAAAATCGGCATCTGCGGACAGGCCCCCTCGGATTTCCCTGACTTCGCCGAGTTCCTAGTGACAGAGGGAATTGACAGCATCTCTTTGAATCCCGATACCGTGATCAAAACCACTTTGAAAATCCTGGAAGCCGAGAGAAAGCTCTCCAGAGAGAAATCCTCCCGCAAAAGGCGAGTTCGTAAACAGTAAATGGTAGTTAGTAATGGCTGATTGGTATTGGTGATTGTAGCTACTTCATACTTACCACTCAGGATTAGCCAATAACCGCTCACAACTCACCAATAACGGCTCACCGAATTAACTGTGAGGCAAAAATGTCGATGATTCGGGAAGAAAACAGTTTGCTAATCGGAGCAGATCTTATATAATAATGAGTTAGACTATATGATTCTGAAGATGGAGGTGAGACTGCCGTTATGATGAGCAGACTGCGACAATACACCAAGAGCATCCTCTGGGTAGTCATCGTGGCGTTCGTGGGGACGATCATATTCGCCTGGGGTAAGGGTGGATTCAAGGGTGGTGGCAGGGACCGCGACCTCGTCGGGGAGGTCGAAGGTTACCAGGTCCGGAGTCGTGATTTCTTTATGCTCTATGACGAGCTGTATCGGCAAACCCTGGAGGAGAAGGGGGAGGTCGACGACGAGGACCAGGAACGTCTGCTCGAAAACACCTGGGCCCAGATAAGGAACGAGATTCTAATCCAGAGCTGGATCGAGGATCTGGGCCTGGTGGTGACCGACCAGGAGCTGGTGGAGTCGATAAAAGCCTACCCCCCGGGGGAATGGATTGAAAACCCTCCGGAGTGGGTGGCCACCGATGGGGAGTTCGATTACAACAAATATCTGCAACTTCTGGCCTCCAACGATCCCATGGTGGTTCAACAGCTTTTCGTCCCCTTAGAGCAGCAATACCGCCGCCGGATGATCGTCGATAAGGTGCAGCTGCTCATAGCCTCCACCAGCCGAGTGACAGGCCCGGAGGTT
>JBHIBM010000121.1:0-6170 GCA_046759085.1 Candidatus Zixiibacteriota bacterium | reverse complement strand
TTAGGATACCTCGGACTGAATCTGGCATATTCGTTTCTCTTAAAACATGTCGTCATCATCGACGTCATGACGGTGGCCCTGGGATTTGTGCTCAGGGCGGTCGCCGGGGCATACGCCATCAACGTGAGAATCTCCTCCTGGCTGATCGTCTGCACCATCCTTTTGGCGCTCTTCTTGGCCTTTGGAAAGAGACGCCACGAGCTTGTCAGCCTTCCGGAAAAGGCCGTTGAGCACCGCAGGATCTTAAGCCAATACAGTGTCAGCTTCTTAGACCAGATGATGGGGGTGGCGACGGCCTGCACTGTAATTGCATACACCTTCTACACTCTGTCTCCAGAGGTGAAGGCAAAATTCGGGGGAGCGAGTCTGGAGTTGACCATCCCCTTCGTCCTCTATGGGATTTTCCGCTATCAGTATCTGATCTATCAAAAGGACTCCGGTGGGAATCCCACGAAATCGCTGCTGAGCGATCTCCCGATTCTGATAAACATCTTTCTGTGGTTAGCCGCATTTGTAGCTTTGGTGCTTTTGAGGTGAAGAATGGGGAACTCGAAGGTTGCAGTCCTTAAAACCTCTCCGGAGACTGTCCTCGAAGATTACAACAGATTGGCAGAGCTGGCGGAGATGGACAAATATCTCCAGAGGGGAAGAGCGACTATCCTGAAGGACAATATCTCCTGGCACCTCCTTTATCCTTCCGCGAATAGCACCCCCTGGCAACTCGAGGGAACGATTCTGGCTCTGAGGGATAAGGGGTATGATGACATCGTCGACGTCCACAACGACACCGTGGTGACCAATCCCCACAAAGGTGAGAAGTTCAACAAATACGACCTCGTTTACAAGAAACACGATATTCCGGTCCGCTTCAACTGCGTCCCCGGAGATTTGAGCTGGATTCCTTACCAGCCCAAAGGGGAGATGTTGGTGCTGAAAAAGATCTATAACGAGGGGATAAGAATCCCGGAATTCTTCATCGGCAAAAACATCGTCCATCTGCCGACGGTGAAGACCCACATCTATACCACCACCACCGGCAGCATGAAAAACGCCTTCGGGGGACTCCTAAACACTAAAAGACACTATACCCATTCGGTAATCCACCAGACCCTGGTCGACCTTCTGACCATCCAGAAGGAGATCCACACCGGGATTTTCACCTTCATGGACGGCACCACCGCCGGCAGCGGTCCGGGGCCGAGGACCATGACCCCCCACGAGAAGGACATCATCTTGGCCTCCGGGGATCCGGTGGCGATTGACGCCACCGCCGCCAAGCTGATGGGCTTTAATCCCTTGAGCCTCCCCTACATAAGGATAACACACGAGAGGGGATTAGGGGTCGGTGATCCCAGAGATATTGAAGTCGTGGGCGAGGAGGTCTCCAACGTTAACTGGAACTTCACCGTCGGAGACAATTTCGCCAGCAAGTTCGGGGACCTTTTCTGGTTTTCCCCCTTGAAGGTTTTTCAGAGGCTTCTGTTTCACACTCCTCTGGTCTATCTTTTCGTTTTCGCCTCCGCCTTCTACCATGACTATTTATGGTATCCTCTTAAAGGCAAGCCGGTCGTCGAAAGATGGAAAGAGGAGAGCAAATGGGGGAGGCTATTTGAGAGCTACAAGTAGTGACGCCTTGTCTCAAGAATCTGACTAAATAGCTGTTACCCTCGTTGAAAAAAGGGTCAAATCAGATTAATAGAGGAGCGATAAATTGACCGTAATTTTGATGATGTTTGGGGCCATCGCCTTGAATGTGTGCGGCCACAGTTTCTTAAAGGCGGGAATGAACCGCATCGGGGCTATCAACCCTTTAGAGGTTATCACTAACTTTACACATTTCGTCCTTTCACCGTTCATAGTCGTGGGCTTAGCCTCCTACGTTGCTAGCGTTGCCCTTTACATTGTGGTGCTGTCCCGAACCGACCTGTCGTATGCATATCCACTCCTCATGAGCATCGGGTATGTCCTCATTGTGCTGGTCTCCTTTTTGATATTCAGAGAGCCTTTCTCCGTCTACAAATGGGCGGGTATACTGTTGATACTAGTTGGGGTGATATTGGTGGGGAAGTAGCTCAGGCTGAGACAACTCAGGTTGAGACAACTCAGGTTGAGACAACCTGAGCTACGAGGGTTCTACATAGAGGTGTACTCGCTCTTGCCGACGGCGGCTTGAGCCGCGGCCAACCGGGCAATCGGCACCCGGAAGGGGCTGCAGGAGATATAATCCAAGCCCAGTTGATGGCAGAAGTATATCGAAGCGGGGTCTCCGGCGTGCTCACCGCATATCCCGATTTTCAAATTCGGCTTGACCAAGCGAGCTTTCTCCACCGCTATTCTCATCAGTTCACCGACACCGGGGAGATCGATGCTGGCATAAGGGTCTTTGGGCAGGATCCCTTTGTCCAGGTAATAGTTCAGGAACTTGCCGCAATCATCTCTCGAGAAGCCGAAGACCATCTGGGTGAGGTCATTGGTGCCGAAGGAGAAGAAGTCCGCTTCGAGGGCGACTTCATCGGCGGTCAGAGCTCCCCTGGGGATCTCAATCATCGTCCCCACCAGATATTTGACTTGGATCCTCAGCTCCTGCATCACCTCTTCTGCCACCCTGCTGACGATCTCCTTCTGGTGCCTGAATTCATTGACATGTCCAACCAGCGGGATCATAATCTCCGGCATGACCGGCTTGCCGGTCTTGGCGACCGCACAGGCAGCCTCCATGATGGCACGCGCCTGCATCTCGGTTATCTCCGGATACATTATCCCCACTCGACAACCCCTCTGCCCCAGCATGGGATTGAACTCGTGCAGCTCCTTCACCCGATTGAAGAGTGTTCCCTTGGCCTCGATCTCCTCGAAGCTCTCCTTTTTTGCCCTCAGGATGGCGATCTCCACCATCAGGTCCTCTAAGTTGGGCAGAAATTCGTGCAGCGGGGGATCGATGGTCCTGATGGTGACGGGGTAACCCCGCATCTCCTCGAACAGCTCGATGAAATCCTTCTTCTGCAGGGGGAGGAGTTTCTGAAGGGCTTCGGCTCTTTTCTGCTCATCCTCTGCCAGTATCATCTCTTGGACAATGGGGAGGCGCTCCTCCGCGAAGAACATATGTTCGGTTCGGCACAGTCCGATCCCCTCCGCTCCATATCTTCTTGCGACGCTGGCATCCTTGCCCATGTCGGCATTGGCGCGGACTTTGAGTTTTGCAAAGTCATCCGCCCAGCCGATGAACTCCCCGAACTCGCCGGTGAGCTCCGGCTCGATGGTCGGTACCTCTCCCAACATCACCTCTCCGGTGGAGCCGTTGAGGGTGACGATATCCCCCTCTCTGACGACGTGATCCTTGACGATGAAGTGCTTCTGGTGCTCGAAGACCTTTATGGCCTCGCAGCCGGCGACACAGGATTTTCCCATGCCTCTTGCCACCACCGCGGCGTGGGAGGTCATTCCCCCCCGGGAGGTGAGGATTCCCTGAGCGACGTTGATTCCCTCGATATCGTCGGGATTGGTCTCCTTTCTGACCAGAATGACGGTCTCGCCGTCTTGAGCGTAGCGAACGGCATCATCGGCGGTGAAAACCACCATGCCGGAGGCGGCTCCCGGGGAGGCCGCCAGGCCCTTTGCCAGTACCTCAACCGAGGCGGAGGGATCAATCATGCGGTGCAAGAGTTGATTCAACTGTTCTGGCTCTATGCGGGAGAGAGCTTCCCCTCTGGGGAGCAACCTCTCCTTCGCCATATCGACGGCAATCTTGACGGCGGCATGGGCAGTCCTTTTGCCGGTGCGGGTTTGAAGCATGTAAAGCTTGTCCTGCTGGATGGTGAATTCGTAGTCCTGAAGGTCACGGTAGTGCTTCTCCAGCTTCTCGGCGATCCTCTTGAGTCGTCTGTAAACTCTGGGCATCTCCTTTTCCAACTCAGAGATGTGCTTCGGAGTTCTCACTCCGGAAACGACGTCCTCCCCCTGGGCGTTGGTCAAATACTCCCCGTAGAACTCCTTGGCTCCGGTGGAGGGGTTTCGGGTAAAGCCAACTCCGGTGGCGGAGCTCTCCCCCATGTTTCCAAAGACCATCGCCTGGATATTGACCGCAGTCCCCAGGTCTCCAGGAATGCCGTGCATTCTGCGGTAACTGATAGCTCGGGGATTATTCCAGGATTTAAACACCGCATCCCTGGCCATGCGGAGTTGTTCTCTGGGATCGCCGGGGAAATACTCCCCGGTCTTTCTCTTGATCAACTCTTTGAACTTGGCGATTATGTTTCTTAAATCCTCTACCGACAAAGCGGCGTCGAGCTTGATCCGTTCCCTCTCCTTCCTTCTGGTGATTATCTTCTCGAAGGCCTCCTTGTCCACCCCCATGACGACGCTGCCGAACATCTGAATCAGGCGGCGATAACTGTCGTAGGCGAAGCGCTCGTCTTTGGTCTTCCCCACCAGGCCCTTGAGGGTCTCCTCGTTCAGCCCCAGGTTTAAGACTGTATCCATCATTCCGGGCATGGAGAATTTGGAGCCACTGCGGACCGACAAGAGAAGGGGGTCTTTGGGATCGCCGAACTTCGTTCCGGTTATCCTCTCCATTCTCGAGAGGTATTGGAACATCTCCTGGTCGATGGCCTTCGGCAACTGCAGGTTGTTCTTATAGAAAAGGCTGCAGGCCTCGGTGGTAATTGTGAATCCGGGCGGGACCGGCACTCCAGCGTTGGTCATCTCCGCCAAACCGGCCCCCTTTCCACCGAGGAGCTCGTTCATCTTGCCCTTGCCCTCGGCCTTCCCGCCCCCGAAGAAATAGACAGATTTCCTCTTGGGGGGAGCTTTTGTCTTCTTTACTTTGGCCAATTTGACCTTGCTGGTCTGCTTCTTCTTGGCCTTCTTGGCGCTCTTTTTCCCTGCGGTTTTAGTGGTGCGCTTCTTTTTTCTGCTAACCATACACGGCCTCCGGCACATTCCCGGACTCTACCTGTAATCTCTTGCGTAACAAACGATTATTTGAACTGGTCGTTCCCACATACTATCGGTATTTTTCGGGGGGTAATAAACGCAATTGAACCAGAAAAGCAAGGAGAAATTTGAGGGACAGCCGAAGTCTTACTTCGGTTTGAGGGAGGTCGCAAAACCACCGAGGAGATTAGCCCAGAACCTTTTCGGTCGATCTTGGCATTCGGCCCACCCGCACTTAAGGAGTTCTTGACATTTTGTCCTAGCTTGAATATTTTGTCGGAAGCGAACAGAGGTAAAACCTGGTTTCGGGTAGAGAGCGTCAAGATGGAGTCCTGGGAAGTGGGAGGAAAAATGCAGAACTTTCCTGATTGTCAGAAGTGTTCGGTGGGGGTGCTTTTGCCTCTTTCCGATTACGGCCGAGATGGGGCTTCGATTCTGTATAAGGCCTGGGTCTGCTCAAACCCCAATTGCGGTTTTTCTATCAGGATCGATAACGGGGAGATCTCTTTCGGGAGGAGTATCGGGTACTCTGAGAAATGAGATCAATTCACCAGCCGGGTGTCCACCACGGCGGATCGAGCTGACTCCCCGGTGACCACAAGCTCGAGCTCCTACGTTCTAAGACAGGGATGAGCTAAGCTAATTGATGACTTCGGGATGTGGGCGAAGATATTTGACAATTTGGGACTGAAGTTCGGGGCGCTAATCTTGGCGCTCCTTCTCTGGTTCTACACCGCCACCGAGAAGCAGTACGAGTGGAACTTCAGGGTGGCGGTCACCCCAGAGGATGTTTTCGTCAGGCCGACCTGTCGGTTGGACGACTCCCCTCTTCCGGAGGTGGAGGTGCGCCTTCAAGCCAAGGGGAAGAGGCTTTTTCAACTGATGTTCTCCGAGCCTTTGAGAATCTGCATAGACGCGACCGCATATCGACCCGGAGAGCTGGATTACGCCCTTTCTCTCTCCAATGTGGTCCTCCCCAGAGAGCAGATGGCGACCGTCCTGGAGATTGTCGCCCCCAAGTTCCTGCGATTGAAGATTCTCCCCCGGGAAGTCGATTCCCCCTCCGGTGATACAGGTCCCTAGGAGATGCTGATCCTGGGGATTGAGACCTCCTGTGATGAGACCGCCGCCGCCGTTGTCGCCGACGGCAGAACCATCCTTTCCCAGGTAACACTATCCCAAGACCTTCACAACCTTTACGGAGGAGTTGTCCCGGAGCTTGCCAGCCGGGAGCATAC
>JBHIBM010000120.1:0-6224 GCA_046759085.1 Candidatus Zixiibacteriota bacterium | reverse complement strand
TGCGCGAGATGAAAAGAAGACCTGGCAAGTGTTTTCCGCTCACTTCATCAGCATCATCCTTCGAACCTCGGTGAAATCTCCAGCGGTCAGCCTGTAGAAGTAGATGCCCGATGAGATCTGCGAGGCCTCCCAGATGACAGACCTGAATCCCGCCTCCTGCTTGCCGTCCACCAAAGTCGCCAACTTCTGTCCGAGCAGATTATAAACCTCCAGTCTAACCTCACTCTTTATTGGCAGCTGGTAGCCGATAACCGTCCGAGCGTTGAAAGGATTGGGGTGGTTTTGTGCCAGCCTAAACTCTGTCGGCAAAGAGTGTTCACTCTCATCTGGAACCCCGACAGGCGTAAACAGGCTATCGTAGAGATGCTGGACCCAGAGAGCCGCGGAGGCGAAATCGTCGTAATTATACACCGTCGATTCGGGATGATTGGGGTCAAATCCCAGTGGATCGGTATGGAAATCCTCGCCGCAAATGTATCCAACTGTGAAAGACAAATCCTCTCCAGGCGCCATTTCAAAGGGACCGTACGAAAGCAAATAACGGGTATCGTAACCGTTGGCGATATCTCCGGCCATAGGCTCCGGCGGCGGATCTATCCATCCCGGGAACTGATACGAGGTCCATACCTGATCGTAGTCGAAGTCACCGTTGGACATGACATAGTACCGGCAGGCATCCCCGGTCGGAGTTCCACGATTGCCGTCGAGGAAGACCCGCTGATTCACTACTCTCTGTGGGCCCCAGTCGTATTGGGCATTGACGTTTGATATCCACCAGTTGAAGGACATCTCCTGCTCCTGACCGGGCGGCTTCAACACCTTCACGCCGGTAACGGAGATGGGGCTGTGATCATCGAATTGACCTCCTGTGGGGTCCCCATCGTTGTCGGCAATCCAGGCAACGTCCACCTTGAAGGAGTCTTCACCCGGATGCCACCAGTCGAGGAAACCGGCGATGTCATCCTGCGCACCCGGCGCTCCAGCATCGTGGTAATGAACGTCACCATCGATGTGAAGCCCCAGGTAAAGGTCACTCAGCGTTCGCCCGCTAATGTTGGTAACGTCATATTCTATGATGATAAAATCGTCGTTCGGCGGATCTTCCCAGGAATAGCTCTTCTGCTCGAACTTCAGTCCGATGGGGCGATGCGGTCCATCAAAAGGATCGGGCTCAACCCAGGAACCTGTAGATGTATCATAGTAGGTGGCAATGAAACGTAGGTCACATTTCTCCTGGTCGTGGAAGATGCTGTCGTCATCGTTGGGATACATCTCCCGCACATTCCACCAACCATCGGATGCCGTCGAAACCAGTGTGTCACCGTCCACAATCGCACCGACCCACAAGTAACCAGAGAAAAGGTACTCCAAACCCGAATCCAGCGGGAACTCGGCGCTGGGAGCTGGCAACCCCGTCCAAGGATCCACAAGGTCTCTCATCCAGCTCCCCAGGATTCCGTAGTTCGTGACCGTGAACCCGATGTTGCCGATTCGATGGGTGCGGTTCTCCATGTTCGGCGTTTGTGCCCTCGACAAGGAAACCAAAAAACAGAGTAAAACAGCCGCAAAAACAATGGCAATAGTTGCCCTTTTCATCTAAACCTCCCTTAGTAGATTTACTTCTGATAGAGAAGCAAACAGATTTTGGAACTCCTTACAGAAAATCATTTCTTCATAGAACCTCCCTCAAAGTAGACAAACCGGTAGAACATTAATGTCAACTACCAACCCATACAGGCCTCCTCATTATAAGGTTTAGCGCTACATGCTCACTTATAACATAACGTATTTTACCTTCTAAGGGAACAACTTTTTTTGACTGGAGGCGAAAAACAATTCTGGCTTATACAACCGGCAGAAATCGCAGCTTTGATGATTGGAGCGTTGGGATGATCGGGTCTCAAAAGAGGCGAAAACAAGAGCCCTTTTCCGGAGAAGGAATGGAGGACTCGTCGTGCCGTCGGGAATTACTTCCCGACCGCGTTCTTTAAATCGGTAAGGTCACGGATGAGGGCCTCCGTGACCAACGAGATGCTAACCGCAGACCCTCTGTTAAACGTTCCCAGAATATACGAGGTTGCGACCAAACGGAGCGTAGCATTGATTTTCTGTTATCTGCCGTTGCCAGACAGGCAAAATTTTTTCAAAAAAACTCTTGACAAACTCCTCTCCGGGTAATATAATTAAGTGATAGCTAAAATGCTTAATCAAATAGGAGCTAAGGATATGAAGTTAGGTCCTGCTGAAATGTTCAAGGTATTGGGCGTAGAGACACGCATTAGAATAATTGAACTCCTGAAATCCAAGGGTTCACTTGGGGTCAAAAAGATTGCAGAAGTGCTTGAGATAACACCTGCGGCGGTATCACAACATCTAAAAGTATTAAGACAAGCCGGTCTTGTCAGCAACGAAAGGAAAGGATACTGGATACCCTATTCGATAGATGTGGAAGCGCTGGAAAATTGTCGCTGTATAGTAAACGACGTTTGCATATGTGGATGCAAAGGATCAGTCAGACCCAAAAATAAAGAACCAAATAGAGCAACTTTGCTCTCTCTTATGAAATATGAAAGAGAACTAACGAGAGAATTACGAAATGTTCAGGAAATGATAGCAAAGAGCAAGCGACGAAAGAAATGAGTATTTTTTTTCAGATGTAATTAAGTAATAGGCTAAATACTTAATTGGTTTTGTCATCTTGACATCTGACCAGCTTGTTAAACTTTCCAGAAAGGAGGTGATAAAGAATGTGTCAACCAGGAGGAAGCCAAAGGAGAATAGGGGCTCGGGCATGTAACTGCGGCTGTTGTGGGTGTGGTTGCGGTATGTTCTTCCGGCGTTTTATATCTGCAAAAGAGGAACAGGAAAGCTTGGAAGAATACAGAGACCAACTGAAGAAGGAGCTCACAGGACTAGAAGAACGCATCCAGGAACTTAAGTCCAAGTAAGTTCAAGCTCTAACAAGGGGGTGGTGGCAAGTAGCAAAGCTCCCACCCCTTTTGAAAGGTCACGGATGAGGGCATCCGTGACCAACACTGTGGAGTTGTTGGTATCGGACGCCCTCGTCCGATACCCGTGCGGGAAATACAATCGGGTGGTTACTTCTCCCCCCTGGCCTCCTTGATGATTTCAACTGAAGCGGAACAACCGATTCTGTTAGCCCCCGCCTTAACCATCGTCAGAGCGGTCTTTAAATCCCTTATTCCCGCAGAAGCTTTGACCCCCATGTTTTCGCCCACCACCTGACGCATCAACTTGACATCCTCGGGATTTGCGCCGGAGGGCCCGAAGCCGGTGGAGGTTTTGACGAAATCGGCTCTACAGATCTTCGCCAAAGTGCAAGCTATGATTTTCTCCTCAAAGGTCAAAGCCCCGGCTTCGATTATGACCTTCAAGGCCACATAAGGACCGCAGACTCCCTTCACAGCCTCGATGTCCTCTCTTACTACCTTGTGCTCCCCAGCTTTCAGCGCCGAGACATTGATGACCATGTCGATCTCCTCGGCGCCATCCTCTATGGCGGATTCGGCCTCGAAGGCTTTCGCCTTGGGGTGAGTCCCCGCCAAAGGGAAACCCGCCACCGAGGCCACCTTCACCCCGGAGCCAGATAGGACTTCCGAGGCTAGTTTCACGTGAATGGGATTGACACAAACCGCAAAGAATTTATAGTGGATCGCTTCCTCGCAAAGCTTTTCGATCATTTGGGGGGTGGTCTCCACTTTTAAGGCGCTGTGGTCGACGAGGGAGGCGACCTTGAGGGGATCTTCTAAAATAAGGTGACGCTCCCTGTCCGACAACCGGGGCAGAGCGAGATCGGTCTGGTAGTCTTTCAGGCTGGCGCCCAGAGCTGTCAGAAGCTCGTTTCTCATCTTCGTGATTCTCTCGTTTTCTTCCATGACTGATTGCCCTTATACTTAACGCTAGCCTCTTTTCACCGAATATGTAAGGAGTTTATGGTCCCACTCAAATCGGTAGCTCTGAGATTTTCTCCACCACACGATCTGGTCGAAGCATACGGTTGACCCGAGTCAAGATCTCCTTCCGGGGGTAGGCGCCTGAAAGGACGAAGGCAGTTTTCATTCCCATCTTTTTGGCGCCAACCAAATCGGAGAGGGGATCATCCGAAATCATCATAACCGCTCCGGGATCGACCTCCCAATCTTCTATGCAATTCCTGTAGAAACTCCTGGCGGGCTTGCCCACAACCGTCGCTTTGACGCCGCAGGCAAATTCGAGCGCGGACACAATCGGTCCCGAGGAGAAGGATATTGCGCCGCCTCGGTCGACATACAGTCGGCCCTTGTGCATCGCGATCAGTTTTGCCCCACCTTGTAGAATGGCCTCGGTGGCGGTCTTCAGCTTCTGGAGAGTCAGCCTTTCGTCCAGCCCCACAAGCACCGCCTCAGACTCTTCGTTGGAGCTGACCTCGAAACCCTCCCTGCGGAAATACCGTTTCATGGCCGCACTCCCGATTACGAAGCATCTCCTCAACTTGCTCTTTCTGAGCCTCTCCTTCGCGGCGAGAAGGCAGGTAACCAATTCTTCGGGCCGGATTTCGAACCCCTTTTCCCGCAGGAGGGAATACAGTTCCCCGGGTGAGTGAGTGGTATTGTTGCTGACCAGCTTGAAACTTCTCCCTCCCCGTCTTGCCTTTCTCAACCACTCAATGGCACCCGAGATCGGCACGAAGGACTTGCCCTTCATTACCGTTCCCTCGACATCAACAAGGAAATGCTTGATTTTTGCCACCTCAGGGTGTTACTTTCTGCTGAATTATCAGCTTTTCCCCGAGAAAAGGGAGGCGGTTAAACTTCCTTTGCACCTATGGGTACAATTCGAGTAAACAAAATACACCCCTGGGAGGTAGATGTCAAGGAGGCCATAGAGATCCAGCGCCAAATCGTGACCTCCCTTATCCCGGAACCGCCGGAGCTGGAGCCTGAGCTTATCGCCGGATGCGATGTCAGCGCCTCCAAAGGTGACGAGAATATATACGCCGCCGTGCTCGTCTTCGAGTTCTCCACGATGAGGGTCGTGGAGAGATCCTTTGCTCAAGGGAAGGCGACTTTTCCATATGTGCCCGGGCTTCTGTCCTTCCGTGAAGGACCGGTGCTCCTTTCAGCCTTCGAGAAACTAAAACTAAAACCTGAGGTGGTCATCTTCGACGGTCAGGGGATTGCACATCCTCGGGGGGTGGGGCTGGCCTCTCACATCGGTCTCTTTCTGGATCTGCCGTCAGTCGGTTGTGCCAAGACTCGGCTGGTGGGTGACCACGCTCCGGTTGGCGAGAAAGTTGGCGATTTCTCCCCCCTGATATTCCACGCCAGAGAGGTTGGTGCCGCCCTTCGAACTAAGTCTAACGTCAAACCTGTTTTCGTTTCACCGGGACACCGAATGAACCTGAAAGCCGGAATTGAGCTGGTCTTACGCTCACTCCGGCGTTACCGCCTCCCGGAGCCAACCAGACAGGCAGATATCCTGGTGGGGGAGTATCGCAGGGGGAAAATTGAGCCTCCGAAGGCACAGCAGGAAAGCCTCTTCTAAAACCCGGACCGCCGCCATCCGCAACTTATACCGGGAGACCGAAACTGAGGTGTCACTTGCTGTTGGTCATGGATGCCCGTTCGACCTGTTGTTGGTCAGCATGCCCTCAGCCGTGGCCTTTTCAGTATCGGACTGGTCGTCTCATACGAGCCGTAGGGCCGAAAGCAACGGGGAACAGCAAACCGGGTAGCCAGTGGCCTCCGCCACTGGGAATTGTGCCGTCAGGTCTTTCGACCTGACGCTTTCCGTCGGGAGGAAACTCCCGACCGCACTGGTAATAGGAAATAAGGTGTAGGGTGTACTATTTGCCATACAGGTGGGTAGCCCAGTAGCCTTCCGCCGGAGGTGAGCTTGCCCGACCTTGGCTGTGAGACCTCACTTCACCAGCATCATCCTCTTGGTCACAGTATAATCACCAGCGGTCAACTTATAGAAATAAAGACCAGACGACACTTCCGAGGCATCCCAGACAACTGACCCCCTTCCCGGCTCCTGCTTCTCGTTCACCAAAGTTGCTACCTTCTCCCCGAGGACATTGTAAACCTCCAGCTTGACGTGCGCGTCAACCGGTAACTGGTAATTAATGGTAGTCTTGGCATTGAAGGGATTGGGAACCGCTCCATCAAGCCTGAAAGGAAATGGACGAAGAACTGCCTCTGTGCCGCTCCTGAAAATTATGT
>JBHIBM010000119.1:0-6261 GCA_046759085.1 Candidatus Zixiibacteriota bacterium | reverse complement strand
CTCTCCCCACAGGTGATGGTCCTTCAACCCTTCATCTCGAGGCAACCAATCTAAAGACATCTTCTTCTCCGTCTAAGACTCGTTCGATTATTTCCCAGACTCGTAAGCTTCAATTATCTCGTAAATCTCCAGGTCGGTAAGGGTATGGTCAGACTTCTTAGCGGTATCGAATATTTTCTGTACCAGTTCCGGCTTGGGCTTATACCCTCTTCTTTCCAACCAGTAGATGACATTCGACTCCCCACTCATGGGACCGATCTCGATAATCTGTTCCATCCCGAACATGCCCGCCGGAACCCCGGAATAGACCCGGTCCGCCAACCAGGCGTGTCCCTTTCTCTCCGCCTTTATGACCGCAGCAGCATGCACTCCGGTGCCGGTTCTGAAGGCATCTTTCCCGACAACGGGATAGCTCGGAGGGATCGGCACCCTGCAAGCTCTTGATACCAGATGACAGTATTCCGCCAGCTTGGAGAGGTCATTATCTATCCACCCCAACAGTCTCAGATTCATGATGATAATATCCATGGCGGCATTTCCAACCCGCTCCCCGATGCCCAAGGCAGTGGCGTGAATTCTGTCTGCCCCCGCGGTCAGGGCCGCGATGGCATTGTTCACAGAGAAACCACGGTCCCGATGCCCGTGCCAATCGATCTGGACGTCGGCTTGATGAGTTTCCTTCACAACCTGCACGACATAGGATATGAGTTGGCCGACACCGTGGGGGGTAGCATGTCCGACGGTGTCACAAACGCAGATGCGCCTGGCACCGCAGCCAATGGCGGTGGAGTACAACTGCCTGACAGCATCGGGGAGAGACCTGGTCGTGTCCTCGGTAACGTACATGACCGGCAGGTTATGCTCCACCACGTAAGTGACCGCCTCCTCGGTCAGCTTCAACAGCTTATCCAGAGTCCACCCCTCCGTGTACTGACGGATCGGGGAGGAGCCGATGAAGGTGGCGACCTCGATGGGGATACCAACCTTCTGGCTGACCTCGATAACGGGGTCAATATCCTGCTTCAAGGTTCTGGCGGCGCAGTTAGGCTTAATCTTGAGTTTGCAATTTGCGATCTCTCGGGCCAGAGCCAAGACATCGGACCGCTGTCTCTCCCCTGCTCCCGGCAGACCCAAGTTCACTCCTCGTATTCCCAATTCCTCCATCAAGTGGAGAATCTGGATTTTCTGCTCGATTTTGGGGTCTGTAATCGATGGGGACTGGATGCCGTCCCTGAGCGTCTCATCGTTTAGCTCAATGCTCTTTGAAGGGGGTTTTGGGACCTCCCCCTGGAGGTTCCAGTCGTAAATGAGCTCGTGGCCGTCGGGGATCGTCATCTGTTCTTCAACCTCTCTTTGACAAAGTTGACCATCCCCCCCAACCGGATTATTTCCTGTATCGCCTCTGGAAAGGGCGCCGAAGAGAAAGATCTGCCCTTGGTCAGGTTCTCAATTGCCCCTGTGTCGAGGTCAACTCGGAGCTCGTCACCGGAATCGATAGAATCCGCCGCCTCTTCAGATTCCAGAATGGGCAAGCCGATATTTATGGAGTTGCGATAAAAGATGCGAGCAAAAGATTTGGCAATGACGCAGGAAACTCCGGCGCCTCTGATGGCCAAAGGAGCGTTCTCACGGGAACTGCCGCAGCCGAAGTTCTTGCCGGCGACAATTATGTCGCCCTCCTTCACTCTCTTGACAAACTCTCGATCCAGGTCTTCCAGACAGTGAGGTCCCAGTTCCTCGAGGGTATAAGCGGTGCAATACCTGGCGGGGATGATGACGTCGGTGTCGACGTTGTCGCCGTACTTAAAAGCTCGACCTCGGAGGGTATTGGCCATCACTCAAAAGGGATAACGCCGGCGAAATGCCGGAAACTCCCGACTCATAAGGGCTTCCAAACCGATCAGAGCATCGGGATGTTTGAAAGTTGGTATCAGGTGTTCTTCCAATTCGTATTGTGCCATGCTTTCGTTGTCCACACCTTTCAGGAAACCATCGAACCCTTTGCTTATGAGCCAGTTGGCGGTCCAGACTGCATTAGGAGAGCAAGCCGCCACCCGGCGGGCGATGCGGAGACCGTGGGCCTTCATCCTCCCGCAGAAAAAGAGTTCTGCGCCGCCTCGAGCGTAGGCATAGAGGGTGGGAATCAAATCCTCAGGGAGAAACAGATCGGTCATGCTGTTCAGTTCTTCGCGCTCATCAAAGGTGGGATTCTGAGGTAGCCGTTCGAACTCTAAACGAGCCAACTCTTCTCCGGAGGGGATCTTCCCGCTGTTATCAATGATCGCCCTGGCAATCGTCCCAGCGACCTCATCGCGGCGGTGAGCGGGAACCACAAAGTCGGCGAAACCCAGATAAGAGATGACCTGAGGCGAGGTGATGGTGGTGCCACCGGCGAGAATGTAGTAGCGAGAGAGAGCAACTGCCTTCTCCTCATCGTTTAAGGCGCGATAGATGATCTGAGGCAAAAGCAGCGTCCCACGCAGACCTGGATAGATCCCCAGGCGAGTCTCCGGAAGAGTGAAGGAGGTGCGATTCGTGATTAAGACCACCGAATTCGCGTCGACGGCAAAGGCTGAAGCGACCTCCACGCCTCCACCGAGAGTTTGACCGTCAACAATTGCAATCTTGGGTTTGTCGGTGCCGGTCATATAGTGGAAGATGACCTCCTGCCACATGGCGGTGTCACGTTTGATCTGCTCAAAATTGCCCTCCTTGATGCGCTCAATGAAGGTGGGAACGTGCGCCCCCGCGATGAAAGTCTTTATCGGAGCGGTGTCAAAGATAATCACCTTGCATTCGGGATCTTCGTTAGCTTCTCCAAACTGCCTTTTCCATTCCTCGAAGACAGTATTGTCCATAGCGTTGGCGGCTTGAGGATTGGAGAGGGTGATCCGCCTCACGGCTCCACCCATCTCCTTTGTCGAGAAGACCGGAGGGAGTTGGAAGTCCCACCTCTCTGCCTTCGCGAACCTCTTCTCCAGGGTTTTAGGACGAGGGAAGTCTTGACCCAGCTCCTTGGCCAGACGAACCCGCCCCTCCACTACCTCCTTCACCTTCTCCATCCCCAGTCTGTTCATAAGGGTAAAAGGTCCCTGCCTCCAGATGAAGGCGTTCTGAGTGAGCCGTTCCAGGTCCTCGATCGTGATCAATTCTGCATCCACAACCTCGGAAGCGGTAGTGAAACCGATCGCAAGGAAACGATCCTTCAGTTCCTCGACGACCTTTTCACCCTTGGCTTTCTGCGCCTTGTGCTCCTCCTTCACCCAGCGAACCGAGGACTTGTCTTCGGCCTTATCGAATTCCTCCACCAGTCTGATGTAGTTCCCACGAGGCGCGAAGAAATTGCCATAGACCTTAAACAAGGGATCATCGGGATTGGAGCTGTCGGAGAAAGACCTCATCGAGAACAGCCCCACCGGGAGACCGGTATTGTCCATGAGTTCGAGAAAACCGATCGGCATCCCGTAAGCCCTGCGACCCGCGGCTTCGATCGTGGGGATATCGTAGCCCTCCTCCAGCATGCGGGTAGCCTCCAAAAGTAGGGCTACAAAGATAATGTCAGCGACTCCACCCTTCCGGCTGCCTCGGATGTGAGTCGGGATCTTCCCTCCCAGCTTCATATACCTCTCTGCAAGCGCGATGCTTTCCTCGGAGGCGCTATCAGTTCCGGCGAACTCCCCGGCACGGTTGCGGTGCGGGAGATAGAAGTAGTGCATCCAGACAACCTTGTCGGGACGCTTGGTCGCTCGGGCGAGGATGTTGGTGTCTAAAGAGGAGGAATTTGTTGCCAAAACCGCAGAGGGGCAGCAGAGCTCGTCTAAGGTTTTGAAAATCTTCTCCTTGATATCTATCCTCTCGGTGGCGGCTTCAATCACCAATTGCATGTTGGGGCTCGGGCAGGCTTCCTTGTAGTCGATGCCCCCGACAATCCTTCCCCGAATAGCCTCGATCTCTGAATCAGAGAATATCCGCCCCCGGGCGGATTCCAGTTCAGAGCCTATGATTCCGAAGGCGCTCTGGATAATGGCATCATTCACATCAAGCATCCCGACTTTGAAACCGTTCTGGGCATATGTCTGAGCCAAGCTCGCCCCCATTGTTCCAGCGCCCACAATCAAGATCTCAATCTCGTGCCAATTGCACTGCGAAAACTGATTCCCTGAGCTCATCTTGTCCACCTGCAAAGACTAACTTGCGTAACCTTCGACTATCAAGGCGCCTCCCTGACCTCCGCCGATGCAGGCGGAGGCCAATCCCAGACCTCCCAATTTCAGAAGCGAGGTGACCAACCGGGCACCGGTCGCACCCAGGGGATGACCCAGGGCAATGGCACCACCTTTGACGTTCACTTTGTCTCTATCCAGACCCATCTCCTTTTCAACCGCCAGATACTGTCCCCCGAAGGCCTCGTTGATCTCGATATACTTCATATCTTTCAGGCTCAGCCCAGCCCTCTGGAGGGCGATTTGACAGGCCGGCACTGGGCCGATCCCCATGTAATGGGGATCCACAGCGGCAACTCCCCAGGAGACGACCTCCCCGATCGGCTCTATTCCCAGCTCCTTTGCCTTCCCGTATGTGGTCATAACCAAAGCTGCTCCTCCATCGACGATTCCGCTGGAGTTTCCTCCAGTTTGGACGCCGTTAGGTTTGACGGCGTGCAGCCGCGCCAACCTCTCCACGGTGGTGTCCGGTCGAGGGTTCTCGTCTTTGTCGATAATTACCTCCCCCCTTCTGGTCTCGATCTTGACCGGGGTGATCTCTTTGGCCAAAGACCCGTCTTCCATGGCCTTTTTCGCTTTCATCTGGCAGGAGTATGCGAACTCGTCGACCTCTTCCCGGGTGATGCCGTAACGGCGGACGAGGTTTTCAGCGGTGCCCATCATGTCGAGATTGGTGTAAGTATCATAAAGACCATCTTTGAAGAGGAAATAGGTCTTGGGACCCTGCATGTAAGGGAATCCCCAGGCGGAACCGTAAAGGACCGTCGGGGACCAGCTGGTGCTCTCGTAACCTCCCGCCAGAACCACCTCTGCTTCTCCGATCAAGATCTCCTTGGCCCCGAGCGTAATGGCCTCTCCACCGGACCAGCAGATGCGGTTTACGGTTAGCGCCGGTGTGTACTGACTCACTCCAGCTCGCAGGCCGACGTGCCGAGCTCCATAGTGAGAGTCGATGCTGGTGTGCATGGCATTTCCGAAGATCACGTGGTCAAACAGCTCGGTACGATCCGCAAGACCGGCCTGCTCAACGGCCGCCCTGGCAGCCAAAACCCCGAGGTCGATCGGGGAGAAATCCTTCAAACATCCCCCCACAATTCCAAACGGTGTGCGCGTGGCCGAGAGGAAAACAACTTTCTTATTGCGGTCCTTCATTATGGCCGGAGTCCTCTTCTCGACATCGGCAGGGACCCTGAATATCTCTTTCATGGCTCTACCCGTTAATGCTGCTGTTCATCCTTTCCCAAATAGAGTCTAAGGAGGCGATAAACTGCTCTATTTCTGATTTGCTCCATCCGGCGACGGCGGTGTCGTTGATCTCCTCCGCAATCTTTGGCAGTGATGCTTTCAGTCTTTTCCCCTCCTTGGCCAGATATATTCGTACAACTCTTCTATCTGAGGTATCTCTGCTTCTGGCAACAAGGCTCACCTTCTCCATCCGGTCCACAATGCCGGTGATGGTGGGATTGTCGAAATAGAGCCGATGGCCGAGCTCGGAGAGGGGAAGCCCGTCTTCGTCCCAGAGACACTGGAGAACAATATACTGAGTGGAGGTGATGTTCGAGTCCACCAACTTCGCATCTAAGGCACGCTTCATGCTGCGAGCAGTGCGCGCCACCAAGAAGCCGATGCTTTTATCCAGAGTGCTCATAGCTCAGGGGGAACTCAGAACTACTTAGCACGCTAATATATTGCATGCGAAATAAAAATACGGAAGTGGAGTTCTCGTGTCAAGAAAAAAAACACTGTTGAGGGAGACTCAGTGGGTCGCGGTAACCTCAGGGCGGATTCTGTTACGTGGGTTTCAAAACGATTCGGGGCGGGAGTCCAACTCCCGCCCCAGCTTGTTGTCGATGCTCTCGCTCCCAGCTGCTGAACTACCTGAGCAGGTTCATCTTCTTGGTGCAAGTGTAGTCGGCAGTGACCAGCTTGTAGAAATAGACTCCGCTGGAAATGTCAGTTGCATCCCAGGTCACGTTGTAACTGCCAGCATCCTGATGCTCATTAACCAAGGTCTCAACCAGACGACCAGAGATGTCGT
>JBHIBM010000118.1:0-6312 GCA_046759085.1 Candidatus Zixiibacteriota bacterium | reverse complement strand
GCCTTCGGGGCCGGTGAATACAATGGCCTTCCCTTCTTCCAGGGTAGGGTCTCCGCCAGCTTCGACAAGAATGTCACCATTGGCCTCTCCGGTCATTACGGCCAGGAGGACTGGGATAAGGCTTATCCAACCCTGGGCTATCACGAGGACAAAACCACGACCGCCGCAGGAGCCGTGGACTTCAAAGCCAAGGCCGGCATCTTCGGCCTCTCCGGGGAGTGGTTCATGGGAAGCAACTTGCGGATGCTCTTCAGCAACGCCCACGTTTGGACTGAGTTCGACGCCGCCAGCGGAAAGAACAAGGTCAAGGGGGTGGAGGCCAACGGTGGATGGGGACAGATCTCCCTGAAGCCCCAAAACACCAATCTCTCCTTCAACACCGGCCTCGGAACCGAAATCCTTAAGGAGGAGCATGTCGATTCTCTGGCAACCGCGGGAGGTCCCCAACTCTGGAAGAACTTGACCTTCTTCGCCAACGTCATGACTAAGCCGATGGACAATGTCACCTTCGCATTTGAGTACTGCTACTTGAAGACCACGTACAAGTACGTTGATGGCACCGGGAACTTGGCGGAAACGGATGCCGACAACAGCGGCTTCAACCTGGCCTTCAAATTCGACTTTTAAGGAGCAGAGAATATGAACGACAAAAAGAGGCTTGCCTTAGGAATCATACTTTTCGGCTCCATCTGGGGCGGGTTGGAGGCGCTGGGCATAGAGGTCATGAGGGCGACCTCGTTCGATCCCAGCTCTCCGGTTTTGGCCCTGATCGGAATCCTCACATTGGCATCCGCCCGGATGGTTTTCCCCAGAGCCGGCACCACCATCCTGATTGCGCTGGTGGCCTCCGGATTCAAGTTCCTGAGCCTCCCCAGTTGTTACTTTTGTCAGCTGTGCGCGGTGGTCTTAACGGGCGTGGTCTTCGATGTTGCCTTCACTCTGGCGGGAGAAAGGGGTGGACTTCAAGAAGGGTTACCCTGGGTATTGTGGGGTTGACTGCCAGCTATATCAACTATCTCCTCTTCGCCTTCTCGCAAGCTTACGTCTTTCTCAACCCCTACTGGAGCGAAAGGGGTGTCGCCGGGCTTTTGAAGTGGGTCTACACCGACGGGAGCTATGCCGCTGCTTTGAGTTTCTTCGGGATCATACTTGGAGTAAGCCTGGGGAGAAAGTTAGCACCGACATTCCTGAAGTGGCAGAACCTGAAGGAGAAAGCGTACGCCCGGGGACTTCTTTTGACTTCACTCGGTTTCTGGGTACTGGGACTGGTGCTCTATAGGTAGCCTCTGCCAGACCTCAGAGGCCGTTTGTCCTTCACATTTCTTAAGCGGAGAGGGAGAAAGATCCCTCTCCCTTTCCTAACAGAGCAGGGAAAAAAATGGACAATATCGGACAGGTCAGAATCAGGGTAAACCAGAAGGAAGTCTCGCTGAACCCCTTTGTCACCAATCTGGTGGGAAACATCGTCTGGGGAATTGTCTCCTCCCTGAAGATCGAGGAGGAAGCTCAGGAAGTCGTCATTGAAGTTTCACGATAAGTGGGGAGCGAGAACAGACATGTCCACAGGTTCCCTTCAGGGAAGGATCTTGCTGGTGGTGGGGAGAAAGAAGGTCGGAAAGACCACCCTCATCGAGAAGCTCTTGTCAGCTTTGAGAGAGAGAGGCTACAAAATGGGGAGCATCAAGTACACCACCGGCGACCACGAGTTCGACACCCCCGGAAAGGATTCTTACAGGCATGCGCGGGCGGGTGCGGAGACGACGATGATCCTCTCTCCCCATAAAGTGGCCATCTTCTCGAACAGCCTGAGGCATACGGAACTTGAAGAGGTTTTAGATTTCGTTTTTCAGGGATACGATTTGGTGTTGGGAGAGGGATTCAGAAGCTCACCCTATCCGAAAATCGAAGTTCACAATCCAGATAAGAGCTCCGCTCCTCTCTGTTCGCCAGAGGATAACGTGATCGCTTTAGTTTCCAGTCAGAAGGTAGAGATGGGGATACCGTGCTTCTTGCCAGAGGAGCTCGACTCCCTGGTGGAGTTTATCGAAAAGAGGTTTTTGAAAGAAAATGACAGCTAGTGTTTCAAAATTCCTCTGGGTAACATCTCTTTTATTCTTTGTTCTTCTTTTGAAAGTCGCCGAGGCCGACATCGCGTCGGATTCCTTGCGGACCTATTATTTGGGGGAGGTGGTGGTAACCGCAAAGAGATCTCCGGCAAGCCTGACCACCAGCCTGCGGGAGGTGACAAAAGAGGAGATGACCTCCCGCCAGATTCAGACCGTGGCGGAGGCGATTCAGACCCTGCCGGGCGGCTACGTCTCTATCGGTGCCCGCAACGAGATGTCGGTGCAACTGCGCGGAATCGAACAGAGGCAGGTAGCCGTCCTTTTAGACGGGGTGCCGATCTACGTGCCCTACGATGGGGTGGTCGACCTCGGGGAGATCCCCATGGAGGTGGTGGAAAAAATCACCGTGACCGCCGGAAATGCCTCGGTGTTGTATGGACCCAATTCCCTGGGGGGAACCATAAACATCATCAGCAAGTCGCCCGGGAGACTTCAAAGCCACGTTCAAACGACATTTGGCAGCGGAAATCTCCAGGTCTATTCATTAGGGGGAAGCGGAACCGTGGGGAGTTTCGGTTACCTGTTAACGGGATCTTATCGCCGGCAGGATCATTTCCGCTTGAGCGATGATTTTCCCGAGGCCCCCAATGAAGACGGGGACTACCGCAACAACAGCGATTACGAGAAATTCGATTTCCTCACCAAACTCTCCTGGCGTCCCAATAACCGACACCATACTGCCCTAACTTTCTCTCATCTGGCCAACAAGAAAGGTCTGCCCCCGAAGATCTACGATAAGCGACCCCGCTTTTGGCGTTTTCCGGAGTGGAGGAAATGGGTGCTCAATTTGACCACCAGCCAGACCTTCGACCCCGGTTGGTTCTTGAAGGGGACCTTCTTCTACGACAAATACGACAACATCCTCGATTCCTACGACGATGACACCTACACCACCCAGAATAAAAGATATGCCTTTCACTCCGTTTATGACGATTACTCCACCGGCTTCAACCTCTATGTGACCAAGTCCTTCTCTGAGAAAAACGATCTGACTCTCGGAGCGGGCCTCAAGAGGGATGTCCATCGGGATCAGCCTGGCAGAGGTGAATCCTTCGAGTGGTACGAGATCGAAAGTTACAACCTCGGTCTGGAGGAGGAGTGGACTGTCTCGAGGAAGCTGGCGCTCTCCGGAGGTTTGAGTTTTAACCTGTTGCACCCCATCTTCGCCGAAGCTGCACCATTGCGAGACGATATGCGCACCCTCGACGGTCGGTTGGGAGCCCACCTTTCGCTGACCGAGACTATGAGCCTGTTCGGCTCCGTCGGGAAAAAGACCAGATTCCCGACCTTGAAGGAGTTATACTCCGGGTATGCCGGACGCAATGTTCCCAACCCGGACCTGAAGGAGGAATCGACCACAAACATGGAGCTCGGTTTCTCGGTTCTCTGGGGACACTCCGGCAGAGCTGAACTTGTCTTATTCGACAGCGAGATCACCAACCTGATCGTCGATAGGGCTGTAATTGTGGAGGGGGAAGAGAAAGAAATGCTGGATAATATCGGCAAGGCACGACATCTGGGGATTGAGTTAGCAGGGAGTTACTCTCCTGCGGAGGACCTTTCTCTATCCGGCAGTTATACATACGTCAAGGCCGAGAACCGCTCCCCCGGTGAGGAGGGGGACGAGCTTCCCTACCGCCCCCAACATCGGATTCTTGTGGGGATTGACTACACCTTGCCAACAGAATCAACTCTGAGACTCAACAGCACTTTCACCGGCGAGAGGAGCTATTTTGACCGCGATGACAAGCTCCAAGGGCTGCCCGGCTACCTTACCGTTGACCTCCTGCTCCGTCAACATCTGGGCGAATACCTGAGTTTCAGTCTTTCGCTTTACAATCTATTCGATGAGTATTACGAGTCCGAATACGGTATCCCCATGCCGGGGAGAAATTTCTCAATCGGAATCGAGATGAGCTATTAGATGACCGGGATAATCCTCGCTGGAGGCAAAAACACCAGAATTGCGGAAGAGAAGGCCTTCATTCAGCTTGAAGGTGGCCAACCCCTCATCGCCCGGATCATCAAAGTCCTCAAGACTCTCTTCCCGGAGATATTGATAGTCCCCAACAACCTGGAGGCGTATCGGGATTACAATCTCCCGGTGGTGGAGGATTTGATTAAGGGTAAAGGCCCTCTGGGGGGGATCTTCACCGGCCTCTGTTATTCCACTTCTGACTGCAACTTCGTAGTGGGGTGCGACATGCCCTTCGTAGAACCCTCCCTGGTCGAGTTCATGTTAGAAAGCTCTGAGGGGTACGATGTCGTCATTCCCGAAATCGGAGGGGAGGTCGAGCCGCTCTTTGCCCTGTATTCAAAAAGCTGCATTGCGGTCATCTTCGAGCATCTGATGAGGGACAACCTGAAAACCAGAGAAATCCTGGATAAACTGAACGTGAAGAGGATCGGCATAAAAGAGATAGAGCGATTCGACCCTCGGCGTTTGAGCTTTTTCAACCTCAACACCGCTGAAGACCAGAAGAGGGCCGAGGAGCTTCTCCAAGATTATGCCTCAAAAACGACCTGTAAGTTTCAGGAGTAAAGTCCAGTTGACACCGGCGACGAAAAGCTATCCGGTAATCAGGGTTAAAGGGGGGAAGAGATCCGACGAAAGGGATACGGTTGTAGATGAGGGACAACTGACCATCTTTCTGAACGGCCAGAAGGTCGTCACCCTCTCCTGCACCCCCAAGGAAGAGAAATACTTGGCCCTCGGATATCTCCTGTCGGAGGGGATAGTCAAAGATAAAGGGGAGATAGAGAGAGTGGCCTCATATCCGCAGAGAGAAGAGGTGAGGGTCTTCACCAAAAGGGAGGTCAAGCTCTCCGGGGACTTCCTTCAAACTGCGGTTCTGACTTCAGGCTGTGGAAAGGGTAAGAGCTTCAAGTCTCTGGAGAAGATAAACCCTCTCGAGGATATTCTGCTCAATTTCGATTTCAGCCTCACCCCTTCTGAGATTCTATCTTTGATGAGGAAGTTCGACAGCAAGTCAACGTTGTTCAAAAGGACCGGCGGTGTGCACGGTGCCGCCCTTGCTGACAGGGAGAGAATCCTGCTGTTTGCCGAGGATGTCGGTAGACATAACGCCGTTGATAAGGTCCTGGGCAAAGCCCTTATGAAAAGAATCATCTTGAAAGATAAGCTGATCCTCTCCAGTGGCAGAATATCCTCCGATCTATTGGTTAAAGTCTGGAGGGCCGGATTGAGCCTCATCTGTTCGAGGTCTGCGCCCACCGGTAAGGCCTTGGATTTGGCAAAGAACCTGGGAGTGACCGTGGTCGGGTTTGTCCGGGGAAGGAAAATGAACGTCTACACTTATCCAGCGAGGATAGCCACCTCCGAATAGAATCCCCCAGCCTTAGCGCAATCTGCCGGTCGGATTCGGTGAATTGATAAGTGGTTAGTCGTTGGCAGCCAGTGGTCAGCAGTTGATGGCTGACAGTTGCTAATTACTGGTTACAAATTGACGTTATCTCTTTGAGGAATTCCTCTGCCTTTGAAAAATATGTCCAATGATGCTATAGACCAAGCTGGCAGTGAGGAAATCCGAAGTCTGATTCCCCGGTATGGGTGATAGCTCGACGACGTCGAAACCAACCAGGTTCTTTTCGGCAACAACTCTCTTCAGAAGTGATAGAACCTGCCCCCAGGAGAGTCCCCCGGGTTCGGGAGTTCCCACCGCCGGTATTATGGAGGGGTCGAAAACGTCCATATCAACGGTGAGATAGACATTCTCGGAGAGGCGCTCCAGGCATTTCTCTACCCAATCTCCCTTATCGTCGATATACTCAGCATAGATGGGTTGTAGTTTTCTCTCCCGTACAAAATCGAACTCCTCTCGACTCAGATTCCTCACCCCCACCGGCACGATCGGACAGACCTCATCGACGCGACGCATCACGCAGGAGTGATTGAAGGGGCTACCCTGGTAACGGTCTCTCAAATCCCCGTGAGCATCCAGCTGCAGGACGGATAAGTCTCCATATTTCTCCCGGTAAGCTTTTACCGCACCCAAAGAGAGGGAATGCTCGCCTCCGAGGAGGGCGACTATTTTATTCTTTTCGATGAATTCCCGACAGGCCCTTCTGACCTTTTCGATCATGTATTCCGGTCCCCGAGTGTCAACCTCCAAGAAGTCACAGGTGAAAATACCGATCTCGCTGGGGTCGGCCTTAAGTTCGAGGT
>JBHIBM010000117.1:0-6313 GCA_046759085.1 Candidatus Zixiibacteriota bacterium | reverse complement strand
CTCCCGCCTCGCCGATGACCTCGTCTTTGAAAGTGGTGATGGTTGCCGAAAACCTCTCTGCCTCCCTCTCCCAGACGACCTCCAGCGGTTCCTCCACCCTCTGGTAGATGATGTCTGCCATGCTGCGGAAGTCGTGAACCTCCTGGCCGTCGACGGAGAGGATTCTATCCCCGACTTTCAATCCCGCCGCCTCCGCCGCTCCCCCCGGCATGAGGCTCCCGATTACGGTGGAATCGTCTCTGATGATCTGCTGTCCTGCGAAGAAGAATACACCCCAGAGGATGAGGATGGCGGTGATGAAGTTAGCGGCCGGCCCCGCGAATATCATCAGCCCCCGCACCCAGATCGGTTTGGAGAGAAACTCCCAGGGCTCTCCCTTGACCTCCTCTTTGTCCGGCGTTTCCCCGGCCATCTTCACATATCCCCCGAAGGGAATCCAGGAGATACAATACTCCGTCCCTCGCCAGGTGAAGCCCACCATCTTGGGAGGGAATCCCAGAGAGAAGCGCTCCACCTTGATTCCCAGCCTCTTGGCCACGAGGAAGTGGCCTAACTCGTGAAAGAAGATCAGAGGTCCCAATACTACAATTGCCGCAATTATGGTGGTAAACATAGCTTATCTATTGTTCTGCTCCAGGAGAGCTTCTGCCTTCTCCCGGGCCCAGGCGTCGACCTCAAAGATCTCCTCCACCCGGGGTGAGGGCTTGACCCGGTGATTGGACAAGACCTCTTCGATCACCTCTGGAATACGGGTGAACCTGATCTTTTCCTCGAGGAAACCGAAGACCGCGACCTCGTTGGCGGCGTTTAGAACCGCCGGGGCAGTGCCTCCGAACCTCAAGGCTTCGTATGCCAAGTTGAGACAGGGAAACCGTCTGAAGTCCGGCTCCGAGAAGGAGAGCTCCCCGATCTCGGTGAGATTGAAGGAGTCGTCGGATAGGGGTCTCCTCTCCGGGTAGAAGAGAGCATACGAGATCGGCAGTTTCATGTCCGGACGGGACATCTGCGCCATCACCGAGTTGTCGACGAACTCCACCAGGGAGTGGACTATCGACTGCGGATGGATGACCACCTTGATCTTCTCCGGTGGCACCCCGAAAAGCCAGTGGGCTTCGATCACCTCCAACCCCTTGTTCATCAAGGTTGCAGAATCGACGCTGATTTTCCTTCCCATATACCACGTGGGATGAGCCAGGGCCTCCTTCTGGCTGACCTTCTCCAGATCCAATCCCGGCTGCCTGTGAAAGGGACCGCCGGAGGCAGTTATGATCAAGCTCTTGATCTCTTTTTCCTCCCCGGTTCTCAGACATTGCCAGATGGCGGAATGTTCCGAATCGACCGGCAGAACTTCCGCCCCCCGGGCTCGGGCAGACCGGTTTATGAGGTCCCCAGCCATAACCAGAGTCTCTTTGTTCGCCAGAGCGATCCGTCGTCCCAGTTCGATGGCGGCCAGGGTCGGTTTCAATCCCACCGCACCAACCAACCCGTTTAGGACTATATCGACATTTTCCCAGGCGGCCAAAAGGGAGAGACCCTCCTCCCCGGAGAGGACTTCCACTCCAGTCTTTGTGGTCTGGCGCAAGAACTGTCGATAGCTCCGTGGTTCGGTTATGCAGACCACCTCGGGTTTGAACAGAGCGATCTGTTTGTGGAGAAGCCCAACGTTCTTGTCGCAGGAGAGCCCTACTACCTCAAACTCCTGAGGAAAGGCCCCTATCACCTCCAGGGCGCTGGTCCCAATGGAGCCGGTGGAACCCAAAATGACAATTCTTCTCACCTGATTCTACGCTGCTCCCTTTGCCGATTCAATCCTTATGTTAAACGACTCAACTTCGAGGCAGTTCTCCTCGCCATTCCTATGCCGTCGGTTTTTTCTCGTAGAGCTTCTTCATCGCCACATCTTCTGAGGGCTTGCCCTTTTTATCCCGGGATACGGAGGCGATCTTGTTGGCGACCTCCATCCCGGAGGTGACCTTCGCAAAGACGTTGAACTGTTTATCGAGGTGCGGCTGAGGCGCCAGGCATATGAAAAACTGACTGCCGCTGATTCCCTGGGCGGACTGGGCCATCGCGATTGAGCCGGTCTCGTGATGAAGCCCGCTCTCCTCCGCCAGGAGATAATATCCGGGACCACCGGTGCCGACGCCATAAGGGTCTCCGCCCTGGATGACGAAGCCGGGGATGACCCGGTGGAAGATCAATCCGTCGTAGAAACCGCTGTTGACCAGTTTCATAAAGTTCTTAGCGTGCTCCGGGGACTTATCGAAAAAGACCTGGATCTCGATATTACCGAAATCAGTTTCTACCACAACCGTTGGATTGTAGTCGTAATCGGTCTTGATTGCTTGAGAGACCGGAGCCTTTTTTTCGTGAGAAGTGGAGGCCTTCTCTTCAGCCGCCTTCATCTCGGCAACTTTTCCCTCTTCGGTTTTCTCCCCACATGAAAGAACGAGTAGACTCAGAATCGCCAGTAAAGCTGCAAACCTGCTCATGGAAGCTTTTCCTCCGCTTAGAATATGGGACCTTGACAGTACACAATTCTTATATTAAAACGTTCTTCAATATAAGCCAAAGCCCAAACCTTCGCAAGCAAACTTTTGATCGGCTCAAACCTCCAGAAGGCAGAATCCTGTCAGCTGCGACAGAAAGATGACAAGTGATCAACTGCAGGTTTCTCCGAAAACGATCGTGAAGTGCACTTGTCGGGGAAAGAGGCTCTCAAAGCTCTAGAACTTTTTTGCGGAGACCGGGAGTTTTTTTCTTGACAAGTTCGTTAGCAATTTCATTTATTAGGGAGAATTGTTTCAAGGAGCCCGTTTATCGAGCTTCGACCTTCACTTGCTGAACTCTTGACATCATGGCCGAAAACGAAAAGGAGTTCTTCCAACTACATTCAAAGATAACAGAGGCGAAGTCTCTCTTTAGAGAGAAACTCAAGCAGCTACTGAAGGGGGGCTCCCTCAAGGATGCCGAACAGAGGCTGAAGGGCGGAAGGCACCTGGTGGACTTCGAGAAGGTCAACTTCCCGGAGGAACAGCTGCGTAAGCTCTTCGATGATTTCTACGCCGTTCTGAAGGGGTTCGAATTCCACGAGGTCGCCGAGGTAGAAACGTTGAAGGCCGCCGTGGAGGCCGGAGAGCTGAATTGGGGATCGCTGGTCAAAAAGACTTACTCCGGTGATCCTGATTTCTTAAGCTCGCTCGGAGAACGCCTCGGTGTCAGCGTCGATTTGCTTACCTATTTGGGGACAAACCTGGGGAATCCCTTTTTCGAGATGTATGCCGGCCGGCTGCGGGGGAAAGTAGAGCTCAAAGACTGGCTCCGAGGATCTTGTCCCCTGTGCGGCAGCGAGGCCGCTTTCGCCAGGCTCAAAAGGGACGATGGCAAACGAATCCTGTGGTGTCAGTTCTGCGGCACGGAGTGGGGATATCCCAGAATCAAATGCCCCTTCTGCGCCACCGAGAATCACAAAAAACTGAGATACCTCTTCACCGAAGAGGAGAAGCGCTATCGGGTTTACCTCTGCGATGAATGTAAACGGTACATAAAAACCATCGACGAAAGGGAAGTCCAGGAGGATGAGAAGCCGGATCTGTCTTTTGAGAATCTAAAGACTCTCTATCTGGATATCTTGGCCGAGAAGGACGGATACCGGGGACAAAAGTCCTGGGAGAAGGGGAGCGCGTGACCGAATTCCGATTGGTTTAATCAAGATTGTGAATATTTTCACTAAGCACGACTCCTCCTTGACGGTTAAAGTAAGTGCTTAGCTAAAAGGTCAGCTAAAGTCGAACGGCCTTTAAGGAGAGAGATAGCAGAGAGTATCAGAGAGGGAGAGACATAATCATGAAAAGATGTAGTGTTGTCACCCTGGCGCTTTTTTTCGCCGTGGTCACGGTGGCTGGCCTGTTTCTGGTGAACGGCTCTCTGGCCGCTCCTGAAAAAGAGAAGCAGACCCCCTTCGAGAAGAAGTGCTCGGTCTGCCACACGCTGGAGAGGGTCAGGACCGAAATCGAGATCATGATCAAGGAGATGCACGACAAGGCCGGCATAGAGGTAAGCGACGCCGAACTCATGGAGATCGAGGAGTCGTTCACTTTGAAACCGGTCAAAGAGCCTCACCGGGCGATGTTTCAGGCGAGGTGCCAGAAGTGTCACGGACTCGACGTGGTCATCAAAGCCCATCAGACCAAGGACGAGGCCCAGATGAAGATGACCGTCGAGCGGATGGCGAAGAAGAAAGAGGCCAAGATTGGCAAGAAAGATATCGACAAGATTCACGAGTCGATGTACATGCTCAACGAGATCTACGAGGAGGACGTAGAGTAAGAAGGAAGGCAGAAGATAGATGGAAGCTCACTGTTTACAGATTACCAGGAGGTGAAAAGACTGAGATGAAACTCTCGCGAAGAGGTTTCTTGCAGGTTACGGGCGCGGCCACCACCGGGGCGCTTCTGGGCAACTTTGCTTTCAACCGCAAATCCTCGGAGGCCTACGCCACAACCTTGAGAACCCGCTATGCCGAAGAGAGCACCACCATCTGTCCTTACTGTGCGGTGGGGTGTGGGATGATAGTCTCGGTCTCCAGAGGCAAGGTGATTCACATAGATGGAGACCCCGACCACCCCATCAACCAGGGTTCATTGTGCAGTAAGGGGAGTGCCCTCTTCCAGGTCGCCAACAACGACCGCCGCATGACCAAGGTCCTCTACCGGGCTCCCTACTCCGACCGCTGGGAGGAGAAAAGCTGGGATTGGACCATCTCTAAGATCGCAGGGAACATCAAGAAGACCCGGGATGCGAACTGGGTCGGCAGAGATTCCAAGGGACGAGTGGTCAACCGCGTCGAAGCCATCGGCGCTCTGGGGGGAGCAGCTCTGGACAACGAGGAATGCTATCTCTATCACAAGCTGGCCAGAGCTGTCGGAATCGTCTTCCTCGAACACCAGGCCCGCATATGACACTCCGCTACCGTCGCCAGTTTGGCGGAAACATACGGTAGAGGCGCCATGACCAACCACTGGATCGACATCAAAAACGCCGATTGCATCATGATAATCGGCTCCAACGCCGCCGAGAATCATCCTATCTCGTTCCGGTGGGTGACCCAGGCGATGGAGAAGGGTGCCAAGCTGATCAGCGTCGATCCCCGCTTCACCCGCACTTCCTCCAAGGCCGATATTTACGCTCCCTTGAGATCCGGCACCGACATCGCCTTCATAAACGGCGTGATGAACTACATCATCGAGAATAATCTTTACGACAAAGATTATCTAGTTGATAACACCAACGCCAGTTTCCTGGTCAACGAGAAGTTCAGTTTCAAAGACGGTCTGTATGGCGGTTACAACAAGAAAAAGAAAAAATACGACAAAAAGTACTGGAGATACCAGCTCGACGAGAACGGAATAGCAAAAACCGACAGGAGCCTGCAGAATCCCGCTTGCGTCTTTGAGCTTCTGAAGAAACACCTTTCTCGTTACAACCTCGATGAGGTGTGGGCAATTACCGGAACTCCCAAGCACCTGTTGGTGGAGATCGCCAAGATCTATGGAGCTACCGGAGCCAAGGGAAAATCTGGTACCATAATGTATGCTATGGGCACCACCCAGCATACCGTTGGCACCCAGAACGTCCGCAGCTACGCCATGCTCCAGCTTCTGTTGGGGAATGTGGGAATTGCCGGCGGAGGCATCAATGCCTTAAGAGGGGAGTCCAACGTTCAGGGTTCGACCGACATGGCCATACTCTTCCACATCCTTCCAGGTTACCTTAAGACGCCGAGAGTGGAAGACCAAACCCTGAAACAGTACCTGGAACACTGGACCCCCAAGTCAGCAGATCCCAAGAGCGCCAACTGGTGGCAGCACACCCCGAAGTATATGGTGAGCCTCCTGAAGGCCTTCTGGGGAAAGCACGCCACCAAGAGCAACCAGTTTGCGTACTCCTATATGCCCAAGGTGAGCGAGAACTACTCACACATCTGCATGTTCGAGGCCATGTACGACGGCAAGATCAAGGGCTTAGTCTGCATGGGGCAGAACCCGGCGGTCGGCGGTCCCAACGCCCGGAAGGAAAGGAAGGCCTTAGAGAAGTTAGACTGGCTGGTGGCCGCGGACCTCTGGGAGACCGAGACCGCCTCCTTCTGGGCCGCGGAGGGTGTCGATCCCAAAAAGATCAAAACCGAGGTCTTCATGTTGCCGGCGGCGGCCTCCATGGAGAAGGAGGGCAGCATCACCAACAGCGGTCGCTGGATGCAGTGGAGATACCAGGCAGTGCATCCGCCCGGAGATGCCAAATCAGATCTGTGGAT
>JBHIBM010000116.1:0-6314 GCA_046759085.1 Candidatus Zixiibacteriota bacterium | reverse complement strand
ACCCAAAATCCTCAACCTCCCATGGGGGATACGATCTTTGTTCCCCTTCCCAAAAGCGCTTGAAAAAAGACTTGATTCGAGATGGTTTGCGCATATATTGATTGCTTTGAATCTTAAACCGAATAAGGAGTATCCGATGCGAAAGCTTGTTTTCCCCATTCTGTTGTTTGTTCTCACGTCGACCACACTCTGTGCTTTCCTCTCTTGCGCCAAAAGAGAGATAGCCTTGGCCACCGTCGGGGAGGAGGTTATCACCGCCTCCGAGCTGGAGATAAAGATGAAGCAACAACCCACCAGATTCTCGAGCTTCGCCGACGAGCTGGAGCGTAAAAGGAGGGTGCTGGAGGGAATGGCCGAACAGAGACTCTTGCTCAAAGGCGCCTACGAGAGGGGCTTCGACATCGATGAGGAGATCCTCTCCAAGTTAGAGCAGCAGGAGCCTAATCTCCTCCTGCAGCTTCTTTACGAGAGAGAGGTCACCTCCAAATCCAAGGTGAATGAAGCCGAGGTGAAGGACTTCTACAAGAAGCAGGGGGAGGAGATCAAGATCCGACACATCCTGGTGAAATCTGAGACGGTAGTGGACAGCCTCCACCAGAGGCTCATGGAGGGGGAGGATTTCGCGGTGTTGGCGGAGGCCCGTTCTCTGGATCCCACCAGCGCCATGGGGGGGGAGCTTGGCTATTTCCGCTGGGGAAGTATGATTCCAGGCTTCCAGGAGGCCGCCTTCAAGCTGGAGATAGGGCAGATCTCCAAACCGATCAAGACTCAACACGGCTGGCACCTGATTAAGCTGGACGACCGCCGTCCGGTCGAACTGGAACCTTACGAGAAAGTCAAGAGCAGTCTGAAAAGGGAGCTGGAATCTCTAAAACAGGGAGAGCTCTCCGCCAGCTTTTTGGAGCAGCTTGAGAAGAACGCCAACTTCACCCCGCAGCCGGTTCTGCAGAAGGATTTCTGGGAGAAGTACCAATCTGCCCCGGAGTCTCTGCAGGTGAGAGAGAAGAAGGCAAGGATCTTCACCGAGGAGGAGCTCGAGACTCCAGTTCTCTCATACTCATTAGGGGAGTGGACCTTAAGAGAGTTCTTAGAATTCTTGGATCGTTTAGCCCCCGCGGATTATCCTGACTGGGACGACGCCGAGATTCTCCGGGACGTCCTCGGGAAATACCTCCGGCGCGACCTCCTTTTGGCGCAGGCGGAAGGGCAACGGCTCGACGAAAGCGAAGCGTTTCAGATGAGGCTGCGAAACGTCAAAGAGGACTTGATGGCTCAAAAATTCAGAACCGAGGTGTTGGAGAAGAGCATAACCATCTCGGAGGAGGAACTCAAAGAGTATTATGAGGAGAACAAGGGTAAATTCCGGGTGCCGGCAGAATATCACCTCCGGGAAATCAGCGTCAAAACCGAAGAGGAGGCTAAGGATATCATCCAACGGTTGGAATGGGGCGAGGATTTCGCCAGGCTGGCCCGGGAGAACACCTTGAGGGCTCATCTGAAAGAGAAGGGGGGAGATATGGGGTACCTGAAAAGCTACCAGTATCCGGGGCTTTACCAGGCGGCCTCGAAGATGAAGGTGGGGGAGACCAGCCAGCCCATTCTGGTGGGCGGGAACTGGTCGGTGATCAAGCTGGAGGGGGTTGAGGAAGAGGGGATAAGATTATTCAAGGAGGCCAAAGCTGAAATCCAGAGGGTTTCAGTCAGCAAGAAGAAGCGGGAAGCTTACGATAACTATATCAATCCCCTGAAGGAACAGTTCCCGATCACCATCGACCAGGAGGCTTTAGAAAAGACCATTGACAGAAAGAAATACGCTGAGATTCCAGTCGAACAGGGTTAAGTGAGGAAATAGAGATGCAGTTTAAACCTTCCCTCCTACTTATAGCTGCCATCATATTGACCACCCTAAACCTTTTGGGTTGTCAGCGGGAGCTCAACCCTTACAGCGAGGGGAGAGTCATCGCTGAGGTCAACGGTGAAAAGCTCACCTTAGAGGAGATCGAAGACCAGATCCCGAGGGAGTACCGCGATTACATCTCTGACTATGATAAGCAGACCTATGCGGAGGAGTGGATCAAGAACGAGCTTCTGTATCAGGAAGCGGTGGCGTCGAAGTTCGACTCCGACCCCAAGATACAGGCCCGGCTGAGGCAAATCACCAAGCAGCTGGTGGCCTCGGCCTTCGTGGAAGAGGAACTCAAGGCCAGATCCGCGGTCGATTCCTCCGAGGTGCGGGAGTTCTACGAGAGCAACCTCAGCAACCTCACCAGAGACAAAGAGGAGGTGCGCTTAAGCCACATCTTCGTCAGAACCAAAGAGGCTGCGGACTCGGCTTATGCCGCCCTGAGGTCGGGTGAGGATTTCGCCGTGGTGGCGCGGGGGTTCTCGGAGGATAAGAAAAGCTCCCCCAGCGGGGGAGATCTGGGCTTTTTCTCCTCCGACAATCTCGACCCCAGCTTGGCCGCGGTGGCTTCCAGGCTTTCGGTGGGGTCATACTCGAAGGCTATCGAAAGCGGTTACGGATACCACCTCGTCAAGGTCACCGACCGCAAGAAAAAGGGCACCATCCGCGAGTTCGAGCTGGTCAGGGAGGATATTCACAATCAACTTCTGGCGGAAAAACAGAGAAGAGAGTTGGAGATGTTCCTCTCCGAGCTGGAGGCCAAATCGGAGGTGGTGAGGCATGACCCCGGTGATCTCCCCAGCGAAAGTCCCGAGGAGGGAGAGTAGCTTGAGCGCCGGGATCTGCATGTTCATGTCGGGAGCGACTCCCGTTAGAGGCGTCGAGAGCTTCCGACCTCCGAGAGGGCTTTTCCCTGTTTTCATCATACTCCTCCTTTTAGCTCCGGCTTCGCTCACCCAGGAGGTGATGGATGGCATCGTGGCGGTGGTTGACAAGGAGATCATCCTGCAGTCGGAGCTTTTCAGTCAAGTTCAACTCTATGCCCTTCAGAACAGAATTGAGCTTCGCACCCAGGAAGAGGTGAAGCGCCTGCAGAGGGAGCTATTGGACCGCATGATCGACGATAAGCTCCTCTTAGTCCAGGCGGAGAAGGACACCTCCCTGAGGGTGACTGACCGAGAGGTAAGCGAAGCCTTAGACCAACATATTCGGCAGATCAGACAACAGTTCCCCTCCCAGGAGGAATTCGAACGTCAGCTCGCACAAGAGGGCTTCACCGAGCTTAAGTTGCGGCGGAAATACAAAGAGGAGGTGAAAAACCAGATACTCAAAGAGAAGCTGGTAAATGCCCGCCTGAGGCAGGTGAAGCTTTCCAATATGGAGGTTCGGGAATTCCACCAGATTCATAAGGACAGTCTCCCCCAAAGGCCGGAGAGCATCAGATTGGCACACCTCCTGGTCTCCCTTCAGCCCAGCGAGGCCACCGTAGAGGCAATCAAGAGCCTCGCTTCCAGGGTGCTGGAGTTGGCTCGCTCCGGTGTGGACTTCTCCGAGCTGGCGGCACAGTATTCGGACGACCCCTCCTCCGAGCGGGGAGGAGATCTGGGCTTTTTCTCTCCGGGGGATATGGTCCCGGAATTCGAGCTGGCGCTTTCGGCCTTAAAACCGGGGGAGATTTCGGGTCTGGTGAAGACTCAATTCGGTTACCATATCATCAAATTGGAACAGAGAGCAGGCGAGAAGGTCAAGGCTCGTCACATCCTCTTTATGCTCAGGCCCTCGCAGGAGGACCAATCCACCGCCTTACGTTTGGCTGACAGCCTCTATCATTTAGTGCAGACGGGAAGCGTTTTTTCTGAACTGGCCAGGGACTTCTCCGACGATTCCGATTCCCGGGAGGCCGGGGGGGAGCTGGGATGGTATGCGGTCGAGGATCTAACTCCCCAGTTCAGGGAGGCCGTGAGAGGCTTGGAGGTCGGCGAGGTCAGCCAACCCGCCAAAAGCGAGTTCGGATACCACTTGCTCAAGGTCTTAGATTGGCAGGAGGTGCGCTATCTTTCTTTAGAAGAGGACTGGGAACAGCTCAAGGAGATGGCAAAAAGGGCCAAGGTCAACCGTCAGCTGGTGGACTGGTTGAAGGAGATCCGCAAGCGGTATTATGTGGAGGTGAAGCTTTAGCTTTGCGGCTGGATCTCTTTCTGTCCAAAAGCCGGCTGCTTAAAAGCAGAAGCGTGGCCAAGCAGGCTTGTCAGGGGGGCAGAGTCTCGGTCGGCGAACATATGGCGAAAGCCTCCAAGGAGGTCTCTGAAGGGGATCTGCTCACGCTGAGTTTTCTGAACAGGACCCTCGAAGTGGAGATAGTCAAGCTCCCCTGGAAGAACATGAAAAGGTCGGAGGCCGTTAACACTTATCGCATTCTCTCCGAGCAAATATCCCCTCTTTCTCTTCCATGACAACTTGATCTCAAAATCGATAGCCCCGCCCAGTCTGAAGCGTCGACGGTCTGCAAGTTTCAGACTGTGGGCTGTTGACAACATAGTCAGGGAGAAAGCATCTGGGATTTCCACAAAGAGCCACGACTCTTCAGGGGCCATCGTCCACCGTTGACCCTAACGAGGTTGAACAGAGAACTCTATGCCGGGCGCCATAGATTCTGAACTGCAAAGCTGCATCTCCTTGGGGGGTGGCGGAAGGTAATGTAAACTGTATTGTGTAAAATCGAATATGTTAGGACCCAGAACTGCACCTTGACAAATGGCATGCAGCCTATCATCTTAATAGTGGTTCAAAAATCGAAAGGGAGAAATGTTCAGTTGCTTTTCTTTGGGGGGAATGCCATGTACAAGAAAAAAATGATCCCAAGTCTATTATTAGTCCTCTTTCTCTAGGCCTTTTCTAATAATCTACATGCTGGCACTTGTGGGGGAGAAATCCCCTGCAATTGCGGAGACAGCTTGATTGCTGACCATGTGATGTGGTACAATTTGAATTGTACTGGTACCGGTCTAACCATTGGTGCCGATAGCATTGTTTTAGATTGTAATGGTCGTTATTTGCGCGGGAGTGGTCGGTATGCAGGGGTGCTTTTATCTGATAGAAATGGTGTTGCTGTTAAGAATTGTGATATGCAGAATTTTGAAATGAGTATTGCTTTAAAATATAATTCTGATAATAATATTATAGAGAATAATACACTATTCAGATTACCCAAATCAGGTTCTATCTGGCAGAAGAGGCTCCTGTCACGTTCAAGATTTACAACCTCCTGGGAGAAGTGGTCACCGAGGTTGTGAACCAGAGAATGCCCGCAGGAGAGCAGGTTGTATATTGGGATGGAAAGGATGCTTCCGGTCAGGATGTAGCATCAGGTGTCTATTTCTATCAACTCACAGCTGCGAACCACATTTCCACGAAGCGAATGACTGTGTTGAAATAGCGTTCTTAGAGTCCGGCTTAGTCCCTTCAGTGCAAGGCGCCCCGATTCTTTTCGGAGCGCCTTTTTTGTCTCGAACTGCTCGAGGAAATCAGTTCAGAACGTATGAAAATACCAACCGGCCAGTGCTCAAGCCGGTTTAGTTAGGGAATTTACTCCTCTTCATCAGCGTATTTCGGCCCTTCAGGCTCGATGTGGTATTTCTTGATTTTGTCGAAGAGGGTAGTGTAGTCGATTTTCAAGATTTGGGCCGCCTTGCGTTTGTTGCCGCGAGTTTCGGAGAGGACCCTTTTTATCAGCTTCTTCTCCGCCTCCATCTGCGCGTATTGCCCCACGTCCTTCAGGCCCGCCCCGGAACGCAGCCGGATATCCTCCATCGTGGGGATCCTAACTGCCAGGTGCTCGGGCTTGATCTTCTTCCCCTCACAGAGGATTATCGCTCTCTCGATGGTGTTTTCAAGCTCCCGGACGTTGCCCGGCCAGTTATACTTCTCTAAGATTCTCTTAGCCTCGTTGGTGAGGGACCTCGACTTCTTTTTCATCTCCCGACAGTATTTCAAGATGAAATAGTCCGCCAGGGTAATTATATCTTCAGGCCTCTCCCGCAGCGGAGGAATCGTGATCGGGAAAACGCTCAGCCGGTAGAAGAGGTCTTCCCGAAACAGCTTTTTTTCAATGGCGGCTTTGAGATCGGTGTTGGAGGCCGCCACCATGCGAACGTCGGCTTCGATGATGCGGGTTCCACCCAGACGCTCGAACTTCTTCTCCTGAAGGACACGCAGCAATTTGGCTTGCAGGGCAACGTCTAAATCCCCGACCTCGTCCAGAAAAATCGTGCCTCCCTCCGCGATCTCGAATTTCCCCATTTTGCGGGAGACCGCACCGGTATAGGCGCCTTTCTCGGAACCGAAGAGTTCATTTTCCAAAAGCTCGTGCGGGATGGCGGCGCAGTTTATGGCCACGAAGGGTTCATGTTTT